>DATBFI010000231.1:0-7621 GCA_036558585.1 Chitinophagaceae bacterium | reverse complement strand
CCGTTGAGTTTGACGCTTCAGCAAGAGCGTTAAAGTGGTTGGGAACTTCAGGTGTTACCGCCGGCGCCCAACAGGAAAAAGCAAAAGATGCATTAAAGTGGGCTGCGTTAACTTATGTAGTTGCCGCATTGGCCTCTATTGCCATGCTCGTACAATATATTTTAATTTATCAGTCGAGGAGCAGGGACTGATTCTTGACAAGTGCCGCAGAAATGCCGTGGTTGATGTTGCAGGCCGGGCCATAAATAAGGATAAAAAGTTTTTGGACTTCAATCAATCCACTTATCACTGAAAATTCATCCATTTATAAATAAGCTAATTATTTCTCATTGTACGGCTTCACTTTTTTTGATAAGGTGGGTGCCAATTTTATATTTCCACTCTCATCATTCTTTGCACGAATGAGGGCACTCATACCGGTTTTAGCGTTTACACCTTTATTCTTTGCCTTATAATCTTTATCGCGTCGGCTGAGATTGCTTAGGGGAACCTGGATAAGAATATCTGTATTCTTTTTGTTAAAATCATAACCCCCTTCCACAAACATTGTAACAGCTGTGGATTGAATTTCCATGCGATTGATATAAATATAATTTGGGTATATGTCGATCTTATCTTTTAATTCATCGAACCTGATGTTGGACATATCACGACCCTGAAGGAAAAATAATTGCACCTGCCTAAGCCCTTTATGGTTTAGGATAGCCCCATTTTTTAAAGAGAAATTTATAAACCCATTCATTCCGCCGGGAACTACAGCGCCTTTTCTTTTGTATAGCTGCGCCGTGATATGACCAGTGGCAGTTAAGTTGCCGCGAAGATTATTTGCAGTAAGACCTTCCAGCCCAAAATTATCAAATGCATGGAAAAGTTGCTGAATGTTTACCTGCTGTAATTGAACATCTGTTGCAAGCATAACCTGGTTTTGATGATTTCGTACCATGCTGCCCGAAACCTGTATAAACCCGCCGGCATGCTCCATCGAAATATTTTCAAGTTGCCAGGCATCCTTATGAAACAGCAGGTTTGCCCTCAGATTTCTTGCATAAAATGAACCTCTGCTTAATGTATCGGCGCTGATGTTTACACGAAAATCAAGGGTAGTAAAAAGCTCATTGACACTTCTTGTTATCGCAGCAAACTGGCCCTTGTTTTTTTTCATGGTATTTTTCTCATCGGCTGAAAGCAGGCCGGAAATTTCATCAAGATGTAAATAAGGAGAATAAAGATTAAACTCCAATGCTGCTTTACCTGCAACAAGATTTGAGAAACTTGCAATGTCACTTCCGCTTACATTTATTTCGATATGGCTATGCTGAAGATCAAATTGAAAATTTTTAAATGATAATTTGTTTTCACCAATTGTTACTTGTCCCGAACATTTTTCAAGTAAGATATCTTTTGGTTCATACCGCATCAAACCATCTTTTATGTCGAGTTGTGCAGTCAAATTTTTTAGCAGGGCAGGGTCGGCTATAAGTTGTCCGTCATACAGTAGAGATACCTGTGCTGTACCATTTAAGAATTTTATATTGCTGAAAGCAAAACGGTTTTCCAACTGACTCAACAGAGCGGTTGAGGTAAGATTGAATTGTGCATAGGGTTTCAGAAGGTTTGTGACTATGATATTTTTACCATCCAGTTGAAGTCCGTCTATATTACCGGAAAATGTTTGCAGCACTACTCTTGAGAATTCATCGGTTCTTGGTAAAGTATCAGATATCTGGTTGACAAAAGCACCCTTGAAAGAACATTCTTTAAATGTTACCGGACCCGCGCTTAATTCATTTTTTTCCGTTTGCCAGTTGATATTTACCAATGGTATAAAGCGATGTTTCATTAATCCGTCGATCGATGCATGCACATCAAGCGGGGCTTTTAATTGCAGAGTGCCAAGTGTTTGCCTTAGTTTGGGTGTAAGTAATGATATACCATTTTTATACAGAAGTTTTTTTGTAATTGCATCAATATGAAATTCAGGCTCCCCCGAAAGTTGAAAGAATGCGGTAATAGCATACTCCTGCTGGTTGATCTTTATTTCACTTTTATCACAGGACAAAGTCTTTGTTATCGTATTAAAGTGAAGGTTAAACGGACCTTCAATCGTGTGATTTTCAAGATAGCTTCCTCTTGCTTCGTTAAAGATCAGTTTATGAATAACCGTTTTTTGATCAACATCAAATTGCATAACAGAATCTTCATCATTTATCGATGCTGATAATTCGTCAAAGTGAAGATCATAGTGTTTTCCTTTTTGTATGTTCTCAACCCGAAACGCGATATCACGCATTTCAACATTATGAACAATAAATTTGCCTTTTGCTGTTGAAGGAGCCTTTTCCTTTTTTTTAAACATGCTGGTATTGCTGTAGCCTGTACTGTCTGTAAAAAATATAACTGTTCCATGCTCCAGAACCAGTTTGGATAACTGGTGTTTAACATCCCATAATTTAAAAATGCTGAAACGGCAGGAGAGTAATTTACATTGCAGCAATGGCTGATGATAAACAGAATCTGCCAACTCTATATTTTGCAGGTCAATTGCAATATTCGGAAAATGAGTGAACGTACTGACATTGATGTCTTTCACTTCAAACCTGCCCGAAATATTTTTATTGATGTTACTGTTGATGATTTCAAGGATTGCCTGCTTGTTATAACGTACATAAATATTTGCAACGATCAACAAAAGCATAATAAACAATATTATGCCGCTGATGACACGTGCAAGAATGCGCAAAGTTTTATTCCTGATCGAAGAATATATCATACAGCTTACCGGTTATTACTAAAAATTTATTTCAGAAGCTCATCTCAAATAAACAACTGTGAATCTTGCCAATGGTGAAGTGTATCACCTGTTAAATAATAATTATTCGCCATCTGGAGTACTTTAAAAAACTGGGATTCCGTATCCATATTTTTACAAGCCATTTGCGTGGCTATCATTTTCGATAGGATTATCCCGTTATTATTTTTCAGTTCGTAAGTTCCGCTAAAATTGTTACAGCCTCCGTTTCCAATAACACGCCTGTCCTTTTCTTTAAATATGATGTGCGGCTCTTTTGTATAGGTGCTATCCACCGTTACAGGCTTGCCATACAGTTCAGTAAGTTTCCAGTATTTTTCAAGGATGGAATTATCTGTTTTTTTCAAAATGTAGCTGTTTGCCAAATCGCCGGTAATTTTATTGCCCTTCAAATCCAGTTGTGTTAAGGTATTTTCTCCAACAAAATAACTCGCTGACCGATTGTTTTCGATATTATTTAATGTGATCGTGTTTCCTGAGTCATTCCAGTTGAATGTACCTGAGGATTCAAAAACCGAATCTGCTTTGCCCAGATATTTTGTTTTAAGCGTATAGGTAAGATCACTGTTTAATAAAATAACTGTTTGTATACCCTCGCAATCTGCGCAAGGCAAAATGCCATTGTATGTGCCTTGCCAATCCAATGAATTACGACTATTATGCCCGGTGGCCATTTCATTTGTTTTGTTTGAAGATTGTGTTTTGCAGAAGAATGAGCCCGCAATGCAGATCATGAAAATGCATGGGATTAATATCTTGTTCATTTTTAGTTAGCGTTATTATTGAGCAAGTTCGCTATGAAGGTATCATTTTTTGAATTTATTTTGTCGGCTTCTTAGTGACGTTACTTATTTGAAAAATCAGAACTTAGCTAATATTTTCGAGAGCAGATATATCTGAGCCGGTCAGAAGTTCAACATGCCGGGTGCGTTTTTCAGCAAGCCAGTACCACCATTCAATTTTGAGCAATCTTTTAATATTCAGCATCAGAAAAGCGTTTTCTTATTTTCCGTGCAGGATTTCCGCCCGCTATTGTCTGGTCATAGTTGCTAAAGGAAAAATTGTCGCAGGATTGGGACCATCCATTGGTAATAGTTTTGTGGAGTGAAAATATTTTCAAGATCGGTCAAACCATTTCCTGAAGTCAGCAGTCTTATTCTTATTTACTATAAGATTAATTGTTTTTAGTTGCATCTTTAAAGATATTAAATGGAAAATTTCAGTGAAACGAAGATTAAAAAAATGGAAGAATGGATCTTACTTAATCTTAATCTCATAACTATACAACGGAGCATTTTGTGTACCCGTATTAGAAGATATGATCGCACCTTCATTGCTCATTCGTTCACGTATTGAGGAGGTTAAACGGGCATCTTCATTAAACAATAATTCTGTTATAATTAAGGCTTCTCCTGTATTTGAAAATACCTCGAAGTGAATATGCTGCGGCAAATCACTATTTGGATAACCCTGCGGATGAATGGTGTGAAATTCAAAAGTTCCATTATTGCTCGTTTTAAAATAACCAAATAATCTTGCATGTCCTCTGTCACCTCCCATTCCTGAAACATGTCCCGCAGTGTCGGAATACCAGCCTTTGTTATCGGTATGATAAATATATACAAGAACATTGCTAAACGGTTTATCATTGTAGTCTGCTATTGTTCCTTTAACTGTAATGCGTGTGCCCGGCTCTGTTGCAGTAACCAACGTTATCTGTTCTGGTTTTGCAAAACGTTTTATGAGTTCCCTGAATTCTGTTTTTGAATGCAGTTGCATGTAAGATGAATCTGTTAAGACATCGGTAACACTCTCCTGCCCCGAAGAAAGTTTTTGTTCAACCGATCTTAACTGAGTTGAAATATCCTGCGCACACGAAAAAACATGCAAGCTTATAAAACCGCAAATCAATAAGAAGGCTTTCATATATTCACATTTTTTTTAAAAAGTTTGTATTTTAATTCTCTGAGTGTGATCATTTACAGAACATTAAAACTTTCATAACGAAACAGATCCTCTTCACAATTGAAGGATCTATATCCTATTAACAAGAAAATATAAAATAATCTTTTGGGTATCCGAAAACACCTGCTCAATCAAAGCCGTTGGTTCTCCGCGTTTGTGAAGACCTTTAGCAATTACTCTTCCCCACACAGTAAAATCATGGTGGTGAACTGAGTCAGAATTTATTATCACTCTGTAACGTGCATTTGATAAAGCGTTAAGCTCGGAGCTGTCATCTTTCTTAGCCTGGTTTGTGTAATAATATACAGCATTGGAATTTTTAGTTTTGACGGGATATAATCAGGTGATAATATAGTTTTAGATCGTAAGCCAAAAACTCCGCCATCAAAAAACCTATCACATCATTGCTGTAATCTTTTCAATTTATCCTCTGCACTTTTTTTAACGCGCTCCCTGAAATCTGCATTCATGTCTGTGGCCTTATCTAACTTTTGCAAACAGGTTTGAGCTGCCCTGATTGCCTCAGGCTTATTTCCTGCCGCTTCATATGCATCTCCTAAACCATCATAAGCATTGGGCGATTCCGGGTAAGTTTCTGTCATTAGCCTGAAAGCTTCAAGTGCTTCCGGTAAATGATCATGTTGCATTAACCAATATGCATTTGCATTTAAAACATCTTCACGGATGACTGCATTCCAGTAAGGATTAAAGCTGGAGTCTGCGCGATATTTGTCCCGAGCCTTTCTGAATTCGGCTAATGCCTTCTCCGACTGGTTATTCAACATCAGCCACATAAAATTCCTGTTTGTTAAAACAAACTCGCCTGGCGTCGCATAAGAGTGGTTGAAATTTTCTTTAAAAAAATCGATTGTCTTGTCAATGATGGCCCGGCTTTCATCAGTATTGGTAGTTATATCAAACGCATGTGTTCCCTTAACGTAATTAATAAGCTCTATACGCATATCCTGGGTTAAAGCCTGTTGCATAAAATTGTCAATGCCCATGTTTATGATCTGGGCATCCAATCCGCTGCGCACGATAAGAGTTGGCAAATCCTGCCGCAATTTTCCAAGGCTATCCGGATTGCCATAATAAACAACAAGGCTTTTGATGTATGTTCTTTGAGGTTGCATGGCAAGACGCATGCCTGCAGGAGTATTGGCAGAACAGGTCCAGATAGCCATTTTGTCTTTATCAATATTTAGCGATGCGCCTTTGGAATGTAAATATTCTATTAATGCATTGCCATCTTCCAATCCCTTATTTTGTCTTGCCTGATAATTAATAGCGATCATTCCTTTAGCGGCAATTAATTTTCCCCAGTCCTTGTAAACACGCCATTGGGGAATGCTCATTGCTCCAACGCCATTGTTGAATATAACTGCAGGGAGATTTGTTTTATAGGCAAAGCCCGGTGGATAATAAATATTAAGTGTTAAGGAGGTGTCATTCACCTTTTTAAAGATTATATTTTCTTTTACCTGCACCTTACTCATTTCAGGTATCTGGTAAATGATAGGATCAGCAGGTATACGCTGAGCACACAAATGAGACCCGGCAAAGGCAAACACAAACAGCAGAATATTTTGCCTCATAAAATTTTTTATAGCAAGTTAAGTTGCCTGCTATACTAATCCTAACGATCCGATAACTGTGGAATTACACCCGTTGTTTCTGCGATTGTTCTGCGGTGTGTTTGCGATATTGAGAAGGAGTTACGCCTGTTAATTTCTTAAAAACTTCATTGAAGGCGGATAAAGAATTAAACCCCGCGTCATAGGCAATCGAAGAGATCTTATAATTCGCTCTTGCTATGTCTGATAATAATATTTTTGCCTCCTCTATTCTGCAGGTATTAATATAATCGTAAAAGGATTTTTGAAGACCTCCATTTAATACCTGCGATAAATGATGCCTGCTGCAATTTATGAGTTCAGCAAGTTTGTCCATAGTGATCTCGGGATCGAGATAAAGCTTTTCTTTCTCCATTACTTCTTCAAGCTTCGCAATGATCATTTTTATTTCTTCATCACCTAACCCTGAATTGGAATATTTTTTAGCAGGCCGGTATGCTACCAGCCTGGGAATTTTTTCACTCCCTGCCGTATGAGTATAAGCAAAGCCACGAATTACTGTAAAGATCTGTGGCTGGTCCCAAGCACAATAACTTATCCAGTAAATAAATAATGTGAGTGCAATAAATCCAAAACGGATATTTTGATTATAAGGAAACCATTCATACATCAGGAAAATGATGACGGTTATCAATGAGCAAACAAAAAGAGAAATAATGATAAATTGTTTCAGCCAGGTACGACGGAGTTTCTTTATCTCAGGGGAAGGGTCCTTTATTTCTTCCCCGTAATTCAGCCAGCATTTCCATGCAAGTGCGTGATAAATAAACAAGCTTGTTAATTCCATAATCATTCTTTGCACAGGTTCAAAGAATGGCATTAAGATAAAAAGTTCGTCAGTATCGGGATTGCCCAAAATAAAATATAACACTACGGTCAAAAATGGCAAAAAGTGGACAACGTCTATTTGCCTGAATTGAGTTTTTGACAAAAACTGTTTTATAAATAGATACGTCAAAGGGCCATACAGTAACGGAAACAGGTATGATAGAGTATACAGAGACCTTAAATTATTCATCAACCAGATCTTACTCATCACCTTTAGTGTGATCTGCAAAATCATCACTATGAGGTAAGCAATAAGAAAAAAATATCCGTTCCTGTGTGATTTCTTTTTTAATAAAACAACGGATAAGAAAATACCCTGCAGGCTGCCAAAAAGTAAAAGAAAAATATTTACCTGAACAGGCATAGTGGTATTATTTCACAGGTA
>DATBFI010000230.1:0-2943 GCA_036558585.1 Chitinophagaceae bacterium | reverse complement strand
GCGTCATCATGTTCAAACTGAAAGTTGGGATCAGTACTATAAATAATACCGTGGCTATCAGCCCTATTTTTTTTGCCCATTATTCAATATTTAGTATTAATCGTTTGCATGTTAAAATTATTTTTAAAAGCCGGTCTCATGAAGCATATTCCAAACTTGTTATGACACTTATTTTATTTCTGCTTTCAAACTCATATCCAAACTTTTAGCCTGGTGAATTAGTCCGCCAACACTTATATAATCAACCCCCGTTGCTGCATAGTCAGTAATATTATCAAGATTAATGCCGCCGCTTGCTTCAGTTTCAAAATCATGTTTTATTATTTTAAGAGCCCCGGTGATTTGTGCCGGCGAAAAATTATCAAGCATGATACGAAATACTTTTCCTTTACCAACAGCACAAACTTTCTTAACATCATCGATACTTCTTGTTTCCACTTCGATCCTCAATTCAGGTTTTTTTGTTTTAACATAGTCCCATGCTTTGGTAATAGCCATTTCAATACCACCACAATAATCGATGTGATTATCTTTCAGCATGATCATATCAAACAAACCGAACCGATGATTAATACCACCACCGATACGTACAGCCTCTTTTTCGAGCAAACGGAAATTTGGAGTTGTTTTTCTCGTATCAAGGATTTTGGTGTGGCACCCTTTTAATTTATCAGCATATTGACGCGTTAACGTTGCAATGCCGCTCATACGTTGCATACAGTTCAGCACTAATCTTTCACATTTCAATATGGCGTGGATACGTGCCTCTACTTCAAATGCATTTTCACCCGCTCTCATAATATCACCATCATTTTTAAACGGGTTGAACTGACTTGCAGGCTCAACGATGGAAAAAATTTTATGTGCAATCTCTATACCCGCAAGAACACCATCCTGTTTTATTTTTAAAATCGCTTTGCCTTTTTTATCAAGTGGTATACAACTCAAAGTAGAATGATCGCCTTCGCCAATGTCTTCTGCCAATGTCCCGTGAATAAGATGTTGCAATTGTTCATCAAACGTTTTCATATAAGCAAAACTAACAAGAGTGCCGATCATTAAAGCATGATAGCGTGAATTGATATTTATTTAAATGTATAAAGCCGCATACATTTTTTAATGTTACTTTTCTTACTTTAAAGGCATTAATAAAAAACTTATGCTCATAAGAAAATTAACTAAACGTAAGCGAATCGCTTTAGTGGCACATGACAATAAAAAAGCAGACCTGGTTGATTGGTCAGTGTATAATAAAGCTGTGCGTGCCCGGCATGAACTCTTTGCAACAGGCACCACGGGCAAAATGCTTGAAGAAAATTTAGACAGGCCTGTAAAACAATTATTAAGCGGCCCGCTGGGAGGTGATCAACAAATAGGTTCGATGATTGCTTCTGGTGGTATAGATACTTTTCTGGAACCCAATGGAGGCGCAGCCTCATGACAGTGATGTGAAGCTTTGCGGTTAGGTGTTGCATGGAACATTCCAATGGCCTGTGACCGGGCTACGATGATACGAAGCGTTGATCCCTGATTATTCGCATTACCTTACAAGAAAAATAGAGCATGAGTAAAATTTTATTGCGTCCCTGGCGATCAGATGCACATAACAGCTATTTCAAAAGTATAGTGATCTTTTAAATCACCCTGTCATCAAAACTTCTTTCGAGGGTTTCTATTCTGCCATCAGGAAACGCGACGATTACTTTATTCACCATATTGATAAAAAGGCCTGTTTCCACAACCCCCGGAATATTGTGCAAGGCAGTATGCAAGGCGAATGCGTCCCTGATTTTTTCAAAAAAACAATCCAGGATATAGTGCCCGTGATCGGTAACAAAAGATTGATCATTTCTTTTCCGCAATATCACATCTTCACAACCCATGGCGAGTATTTTTTGCAGTACCTGTTTATAACCAAACGGTATCACTTCAACAGGTAGCGGGAACTTGCCCAATTGCTGTACAATTTTGGAATTATCAACAACAACAATAAATTGCTCTGAAGCTGCAGCTACTATCTTTTCCTGTAACAATGCGCCGCCACCGCCCTTAATAAGGTGCAATTGTGGATCTACCTCATCCGCTCCGTCGATTGTTAGCGATATTTTGTCAATGCTGTTTAAATCAACTATTGGCATGTTTAATTCGGTCGCCAGCATTTGGGTTTTTTTTGAAGTTGGAACTATAGTTATACTCAGTCCTTCCTTTACACGCTTTCCAAGTTCCAGAATCAACCAATAAACTGTAGAACCAGTGCCAAGTCCAACGATCATTTCATTCTGAATAAAATCAGCAGCATAAACTGCTGCCTTCTTTTTTATTTCATCAGTGCTTAACATTAATAATTTTTTAAAACAAAAGTTTGATGTCGCATAACCTATCTATTATAAATCATAAACAGCACCAAACTTAATGTTCCTTAAAGTCTGTAAGGCAAATATAACAGCCCACTACAAACAAAATCCCTGGTACGAGACTTTTGCCGCATTGTGCGGCTTTTAATTTTTTACAAGTTAATCTATAAAATAAAAATGCCGCACGTCATCTTCTGTGATAAGCGCGGCATTTATGCTTCACGTTACGGCGTGATGCACTTCTTATTGTCAAAACTTTATTGTTGAAAGTTTCGTACAATGATATAAAATTATAGATAAAATTTTTATTATCTTTTTGTTTGTTAAATATTAAATGATCGTTCGTAAAACAAAATACCTTACTCAAATGTGAGTAAGTGTACAGTTTGCACGTGGTATAAAGCTTAATTATGAAAAGTATTTGTTATCTCGATTTGTCATGTACCCCCTAACCGTTATTGGTAACGGCGCCTTACTGAAACAACTACAGGAACAATAAGAGCTCTCACGGCATCCTATCTTGTTGAAATTGTCCTGGCAGTAACTTTAAAATACCTTAATAAGGAAAACTTCAATAGAATCTCTCCGG
>DATBFI010000229.1:0-7196 GCA_036558585.1 Chitinophagaceae bacterium | reverse complement strand
TCGTTGATAAAGATGGCAGGCTTTTCACCGAAAAAGATAATGACAAACGTTTCTTTGAAGCAGCATGGATGCACAAATACAATGGCAAATATTATTTCTCCTATTCAACCGGCGATACACATTTCATTTGCTATGCAACGGGCGATAATCCTTATGGTCCCTTCACTTACCAGGGTGTTGTGTTAAACCCGGTTGAGGGCTGGACAAACCACGAATCCATTATTCCATTCAATAACAAGTGGTATATATTTTATCACGATGTTCAGGTTAGCGGCAAAACGCATTTGCGCAATATAAAAGTCACCGAACTGCATTATAACAGCGACGGTTCAATACAAACAATCACACCATTTAAGCAATGAATAAATTGAAGAATGATTTTTGGTTACAATCTGCTCTTCTTCATGGCATCGACCTGTTGCCCGCCCGTACCAAACGGTTGCGTTCGGCTATCACTCTCTTGTACGGTTGATCCATGATGCAGCTTTCGTCATCGTTTTCAAAAAACATCGTAGCATGTTAAAGTTTTTTTATTCATTGTCTTGCCTGTTTGTTTTCATAACAACATCTGCGCAGGTAAGGCTTCCACACCTCGTTAGCGACAGCATGATACTCCAGAGAGACGCTAAAACAAAAATATGGGGCTGGGCTCCTGGTGGTGAAAAAGTAACTGTTCACTTTCACAATAAAATATATAGTACAATAACAAAAAAAGATGGCAAATGGATAATAACACTTTCGCCTGAAAAAGCCGGCGGACCTTATAACATGGAGATTGATGCGGGCAACCAGGTTATCATCAAAAATATTCTCATTGGCGATGTATGGGTATGTTCAGGTCAGTCAAATATGGAATTGATGATGGAAAGAGTTAAGTATAAATATGCGGATGAAATTGCCAAAGCCAATAATGCAGAGATAAGACAATTTACAGTTCCGGATAAATATGATTTCAGAAATAAGCATGATGATGTGGACAATGGGAACTGGATATCTGTTAGCCCAAAAAATATTTTATCGTTTTCAGCAGTGGCTTATTTTTTTGCAAAAGAAATTTATGCAAAGTATAAAATACCGGTCGGTCTTATCAATTCAGCATTAGGCGGCTCGCCCGCAGAAGCATGGCTGAGCGAAGAAGCGCTAAAATCATTTCCAGACTATTATGATGAAATGCAAAAGTTGAAGGATACTGCCCTCATCAACGCCATAGAAAATAAGGACAAAACCGTTGCTGATGAATGGTATAACCAGCTAAATGAGAAAGACGAGGGAATAAAATATCACTGGAAGAATGAATTCTGTAATGATGACGACTGGAAGCAAATGGAAGTACCGGGTTATTGGGCCGGGGCAGATAACCATATATTGAATGGTGCTGTATGGTTTAGAAAAACAATTGAAGTGCCTGCCTCGATGGTCAGTAAAACATCAAAGCTTGAACTCGGGAGAATTATTGATGCGGATTCAGTTTTTATCAATGGTCAGTATGTGGGCAATACCACGTATCAATATCCGCCAAGAAGATATATACTTCCACCAAACGTGCTGAAAGAAGGTAAAAATACAATTGCAATAAGAGTAATTAGCAACAGTGGCAAAGGAGGGTTTGTTTTGGACAAGCCTTACCAACTCACCACAGCTACCGACACCATTGAGTTAAAGGGCAACTGGAAATATAAAGTGGGTGCCGTTATGCCGGCTTTACCCGCTGCAACTTTTGTAAGATGGAAACCCGGCGGTTTATACAATGCAATGATCGCACCGCTTTTAAACTATTCCATAAAAGGTGTTATTTGGTACCAGGGCGAAGCAAATACAAACAAAGCAACAGAATACCAGAAGCTTTTTCCTGCTTTAATAAAAGACTGGCGGCAGCAATGGAAGCAGGGCGATTTTCCCTTTTTGTATGTACAGCTTCCTAATTTTATGGAAACGAAAAGCCAGCCCTCAGAAAGTGAGTGGGCGCAACTAAGAGAATCGCAGCTCAAAACACTAAGTATTCCAAACACAGGTATGGCTATCACAATTGATCTCGGTGAATGGAATGACATTCATCCTTCAAACAAAGAAGATGTGGGCAAACGTTTGGCGCTTGTTGCTGAAAGTGTAGCATATAAAGAAAAGAATATTGTTTATTCGGGGCCTCTTTATCAATCCATGAAAATAGAAAATAATAGGATCATCCTCAGTTTCACAAATGTTGGCAGCGGTTTAACGGCCAAGGGAAATACAGAACTTAAATATTTTTCAATTGCGGGGACAGATAAAAAATTTGTCCGGGCGAAAGCCATCATTCAAAACAATAAAGTAATTGTATGGAATGATGCAGTAAAAGATCCTGTGGTTGTTCGTTATGCATGGGCTGATAATCCTGAAGGCGCTAACTTATACAATAAAGAAGGTTTGCCTGCATCGCCCTTTACAACAGATTCACCATAACATCAGTTGCAAACAAAAATTCATAGCAAAAATGAAATTAAACTATAGAATGTAATGTCAATTAAGAATTCGAATGTCAGACTGAGCCTGTCGAAGTCTGGGGGACCACTGATGATACCGGAGCACTCTTCGACAAGCTCAAAGTGATAACTTAAAAGAATGACATTCATCCGGGATTGATTTAAAAATCATACGCATGCAATCATTTTTACCTGCTTCATTCATGCTAAAAAAGCCATCATTAACGTTGATGATACTGTTTGTTTATTTATCATCAGCAGCACAAAACAACTCAATACCGCATCTTGAAAAAAACAAAAATTCTGTTCAGCTTTTTGTGCATAATAAACCTTTTCTCATCTGTGGCGGCGAGTTGGGAAATTCAAGCGCTTCTGTAACTGAATACATGCGGCCTGTATGGCAAAAATTAAAAGCCATGCAGTTAAATACAGTATTAATGCCTGTATATTGGGAATTGATTGAACCTGAAGAGAACAAGTTTGATTTTACATTGGTTGATAGTTTAATTGCAAACGCGCATGCCAGTAATTTACATCTTGTTTTGCTGTGGTTTGGAACATGGAAGAACAGCATGAGTTGTTATGTGCCGCAATGGATTAAGACGAACATAAAAAAGTTTGAGCGCACTATTGATAAGCAAGGCAAAGCAGTTGAAATAATCTCTGCATTTAGCAAAGAAGCTCTTGAAGCAGATAAAAAAGCTTTTGCTACTTTAATGAATCACGTAAAAATAACCGATGCCGTTAACCAAACAGTAATAATGGTGCAGGTTGAAAACGAAGTTGGCATGTTGAATACGGCAAAAGAAACAACTGCTGCGGCGCTTAAATTATTTGGTCAGCAGGTGCCTGGAGAACTGGTGCAATACCTGCAGAAAAATAAAGACGATCTTGTACCCGAATTTAAACAAAGATGGCAACTGCATGGTTTTAAAACCGGCGGTACATGGCAACAGGTTTTTGGTGAGGACCTGGCAACAGATGAAATATTCCAGGCTTATTATTATGCATCGTATGTTAATGAAGTTGCAAAAGCGGGCAAGGCTATGTATAACTTACCCGTGTACGTGAATGCTGCTTTAAACAGGCCAGGTGTTTTGCCCGGCGATTATCCAAGTGCAGGGCCTTTGCCGCAGGTAATGGACATATGGAAATTTGCTGCACCTGCCATTGATTTGTTATCTCCTGATTTTTATAATCCTGATACAAAATATTGGTGTGATCTGTACACAAGAAGGAACAATATTTTATTTGTGCCTGAAATGCGTTTCGATTCAACCTGCGGAGCAAAAGCTTTGTTCATTGCCGGTCATTATAACGCGCTTGGCTTCTCTCCTTTCTCCATAGAAAATATCGACGGAAAACCTGCGGAGAACCTGCAGAAAAGCTATAACATCCTGCAACAGTTATCCCCATACATATTGCAGGAAAAAAACATTGTAAAGACAGATGGTGTATTGCTTGACAAAAACAAGAGTATCGATACGCTTGCTTTCGGCAAATATATTTTCAAAATATCGCATGATAACATGCTTGGATGGAATGGGCATAAAGAGGATGCAGTATGGGATGTAACAGGCGCAATCATTATACAAACCAGTGATGATGATTTTATAATCGGGGGGTCAGGCATTGTTATTAATTTTTTTTGTGTTGATTCAACCAATAATGCCGGTATAGCTGCCGTGGAAAAAGGGCAATTTGAAAATGATACGTGGAAAACTATATTAAGGCTTAACGGTGACCAGACACACCAGGGAAGACATTTGCGTATTCCGTTGAATGAATGGGATATCCAACGGTTGAAATTATATCAATACTGACCTGGCTGCCCGTCATCTTTATCAAAGAAAGCAAAAGCAATCAAGTGTAGTTAAAGATTGACTATTGTATTTTACAATATGATAAAAAGGCGAAAGTACAATCTAAATGATCGTACCGGTGAAGGAAAAAATAAGAGCAAAAAAATGGCACGTCTCCTTAACATGTGTATTAATAGGGCAACACAATAAGAATAGCTGTTATTTTTTTATGTTCAAAGCCTATCTCGGTACTTCAATTTTTTTGGTGATGTCTTTAATTACATCTGCAGCGTTACTGCCTTCCATTTCCTTTTCAGGTGTAAGAATTATACGATGACACAATACCGGGTGCAACACTTTCACCACATCGTCGGGTGTAACAAAATCCCGTCCTCCTATAGCTGCAATCGCTTTCGCAGCCCGCAAAATGGCAACGGAAGCCCTGGGGCTTGCGCCAAGAAAAAGAGCTTTGTTGTTACGCGTTTCATAAACCAGCTCGGCTATATATTTTAAAACTTTTTCCTCTATATGCACGTTGCTTACTGAGTCCCTTTTTTGTACGATATCTTCCCCACTTAACACTGCCTGGGTTTCCATGGTAAAATGTGTTAGAATTCCTTTATGTGCATATTCTAAAATTTTTATTTCTTCTTCGGGGGAAGGATATTTTACTTCTATTTTGAAAAGAAATCTATCTAATTGTGCTTCTGGCAAACGATAAGTGCCTTCATGCTCCACGGGATTTTGCGTAGCAAGGACCATAAAAGGTTGTGGAACAGGGTAAGTGATCCCGTCATAAGTTACCTGTTTTTCCTCCATCACTTCAAATAAGGCAGCCTGCGTTTTTGCAGGCGAGCGGTTGATCTCATCTATTAAAATAATATTGCTGAAAACAGGCCCCTGTTTAAAACTAAATGTTGCGGTTTGAGGATTGAATACTGAAGTCCCGATCACATCGCTTGGCATCAGGTCTGGTGTAAATTGTATGCGATTAAAGGGAACATCAATACAACGAGCAAGCAATTTTGCAGTAAGTGTTTTAGCCACACCCGGCACACCTTCAATCAACACATGGCCATCTGCAAGGATCGCTGCAATAAGCAGTTCGATCATTTCTTCCTGCCCTACAATTACTTTGGCTATTTCAGCTTTTATATTTAATACTGCTTCAGTAAGATGAGAGACGTCTGTTCTGATTTCCATTATACTCAGGTTTTGGATAGTTGATAAAATTGATCGATACGATTGCTTAATTCTGCCAACAAATCATCTGTTACACGAGGTTGTGCTTCTGCACGGCTAATATTTTTCAGAATGGCCTCTATCAAATCTTTTGATGCACCACTCTTTCGCTGCAACTGCTGAACAAATGTATCATCTGTTTTTTGAGTAGATAAATAGTACCGCTGCCGAATATGATCGAGCCAAAATTGTATTTTCTTTCGGGCTATACTGTTATTATCGTGCTGACTATAATAAACTGACGAAACAGTTTCAACAAAATCAAGTGTTGTGTTACGTAAGGGCTCTACTACCGGTATAATACGCTGCCTGCGCTTCATTTCAAACAACACAAATATTGCAAAAGCAATAATTGTAAGCCATAAAGCCCACTTAAGAAAAGAATTAGAAAGAAAAAAACGAAATGGGGTATTTGCTCCTTCACGACCCGTTTTATAATATTCGTCCCAATGCAAAGTTGTAATCGTTGGCGATATATAAGACAATGCTTTTGCCAAATAGTCGCCATTGTTTTTATACAGCATAAAATAATTACTAAAACAAAGTGGCGCTGCATGTAGCAAAAAAAAGCCTTCGCCAAAGGGAACTTTTACAAAATCGGGCATACTATCCTGAGTAATGCCAAGCACAACAGTGGAATCTTTTTTTACTTCATTAAAAAATCCATCGATTGTTGACCTTCTGAATTTATAGTTTTCTTTTGCTCTTAAGGAAGGATTGACAAAATTTACAGACGTTGAATCTTTCTCCACAAGACGTGGAAACACCTGCATCTTTAAACCCAGTGTATCAAGGAGTTTTTTATCAATATCAAAGGAGGAGAGAAAAACAATATTGCCTTTTTGAACGTATTTCAGCAGTTCTTCCAGGTCTACTTTTCCCGGGTCAAATTCAGGTTCTAAAAAAATATATGCACTTTTTCGTTCGATTGAATTATGCAATACATTATACAAAGGGATTTTGTGTGATTGAATATGCGCAGTCGCAAAAAGTTGTTTCAGTTCAGTATAAGGAATAAAGGAGCCGAATGGGTTTTTATCGTTGTTGCGAAGTGTAGGCTTCCAATCAAATTTTTTTGGCTGATTTAACTGTGCAACAACATAAAGAGCGAGTAATGCAGCTAAAATAAATATGAATATTTTATTTTCCTTCATCACCGATATTTGTTTTCCTCTGCGATTTTTAAAATTTATAATTGATTTTGAAACTGAATAAACTCTTTTTGTATTCCTGCAAAATCATCTTTGTTAACCGGGAGATTACCATACCAGGTATATTCAAAAATGTCGGTAATATTTTTAAATGACTGCTTCAGTCCCGGCCTGTTTATTTCGCGTAAATAATCCGTGTCCGTTTTATTTGGTTGCCATGCAATTAAATTTTTGTCTGCCAGCATTTTAAGATTTTGCAGATACAATAGTCTTATCGCCAGGCGATAGTTGCCGCTTTGCAATGCCTGCTGAATAGCTTCATTAAAAGAAATTGTATAAATATCTTCATTTTCAATTGTGTATGGGATGCTGCTTTGTGAAGAGGTTTTAAATAAATTCATCCTGTTCATTTTTATAACCTTTAATACAAAAAAGGCAATGGCAGCAATACCAAGTAACCAGTAAACAATTTGAACAGTGACTCGGCCTGCTTCAGTGCTTATTATTTCATTGTATTTATTCCAGAACCACTGCCAGAATCT
>DATBFI010000228.1:0-5635 GCA_036558585.1 Chitinophagaceae bacterium | reverse complement strand
CACTTAAATTATTAGTAGAAAAAATAAATTTTGAAAGGCAGGATGAGATTTATTTTCTGGGAGATTATATAGATCGCGGGGCTCAAAGCAAAGAAGTAGTGGATTTTATCGGAGAATTAAAAGACAATAATTATAAGATCCATACTTTACGTGGAAATCACGAACAGCTCTTTATGGATTCGGACAAAGGTTTTAACGATTTTGAGAACTGGATAATGAATGGCGGTATAGCCACACTCGAAAGTTTCCAGATAGCAAGATTCGGGGAGTTGGATGATGAATATAAAGCCTTTTTTAATGCTACAAAGTTCTATTTTGAGACAAACGATTTTATTTTCGTTCATGCAGGCCTGAATTTTCAGGTTCAGGCGCTGTTTGAAGACACATTTTCAATGCTCTGGATAAGAAATATGAAGGTTGATAAAAAGAGAGTTGGTGATAAGGTCATAATTCATGGTCACACACCTACTCCTTTAAAAGTGGTAAAAAAGAACCTGGCATTGATACATAAGACAGGAGCACTGAATATTGATACAGGATGCGTAATGAAAGATTATCACGGCTATGGATATTTATCGGCACTTGAAGTTGGAACAATGCAATTGTATTCGGTAGAAAATATTGACTAACATGACATACTGTTTAATAAAGTTCAGAACGTACAGGTGAGTGACACCACCGGCGACGCCCAACGAACTAAAGCTGATAACTAAAAAATAAAAACAAAAAATTAAAAATTAAACCCTAATCTCATAACAACAAAAAGTTTTACCATTATGCAAGAAACACAAACTGTATCCAAAGAATTAGTGCAGGAAAAATGGAAAAAACGTCCATTAATTATTTCCGGTCCGTGCAGTGCAGAGACCGAGGAGCAGGTAATCGAAACTGCTGTGCGTTTACAGAAGACAAGCAAAATTGATATGCTGCGTGCCGGTATTTGGAAACCACGCACAAGACCGGGAAGCTTTGAAGGCATTGGCACCAAAGGCTTGCCGTGGCTGCAACATGCAAAAAAATTAACAGGTTTGCCGCTTACCGTAGAAGTGGCTTCCGCAAAGCAGGTAGAAAATGCACTTCATTTTGAAATTGATGTTTTATGGATCGGTGCACGTACTACTGTAAATCCTTTTAGCGTGCAGGAAGTGGCAGATGCATTGCGTGGCGCAGATGTACCTGTGCTTATCAAAAATCCTATCAACCCTGATCTTGAGCTGTGGATCGGTGCTGTTGAGCGTGTGGCAAAAGCAGGCATCAAACAGATCGGTTTGATACACCGCGGATTTTCTTCTTATGGTAATACCGAATACCGCAATGCGCCTATGTGGCATTTAGCTATTGAAATGAAGCGCCGTCATCCTGAAATGATGATGATCAACGATCCATCACATATTTGTGGCCGCAGGGATATTTTACTTGATGTGGCGCAGAAGGCGATCGACCTTGATTATGACGGCTTAATGATAGAAGCGCACATTGATCCTGATAAGGCATGGAGCGATGCAAAACAGCAGGTTACTCCCGAGCGTTTAGCTGAGATGCTTGATCAGATTGTTTGGCGCAAAGAAGATATCGCTTCTGCCGAATATCATGCGGCGCTCGAAAAATTGCGCCAGCAGATCAATCATCTTGATGATGAACTGATGCAGATACTAAGCACACGTATGCGGGTTGCAGAAAAAATTGGTCAATATAAAAAAGAAAATAACATCACTATCTTACAAACCAATCGTTGGAATGAAATCCTCGAGAGGGCCTTCCAAAAAGGCGAAAAGCTGGGATTGAGCAAAGAGTTCATCACCAAATATTTTGATGCGGTGCACATGGAGAGCATTAATCATCAGAACAGGATTATGAATTCGTAATAAGCAAATTAGCTAATGTGCTGATGTGCTAATGAATGCAGAAACTGTGAGAATGATTTTGTTAGCCAGACGTATCTACTGCTATTATGCTTCAGTTCCGCCCCGGGCGGACTCTTATACGCTTGGTTAGCTATTCGGCAAACTTCAATTATCATACTTCCCTTAATGGGGCTGGCATGAAAAAAATTAAATTCAATTTCAGTAATAGTTCAACAGATTTTTATTTTGATGCATCTTTCGACTATTTAGAGAAGTTGACCGAAAAAGATAATACAATTATCATTACTGATGAAAATGTATTCAGGAAAAATCAAAAGAAATTTAAGGACTGGAAAACAATTGTAATACAAGCCGGTGAACAACACAAGCATCAACAGACAGCTGATCTTATTATTGAACAATTGATCGGCTTGGGCGCCGACAGGAAATCATCTATAGTTGCCGTAGGTGGCGGTGTAGTAACAGATATTGGAGGGTATGTGGCCGGAATTTTTATACGCGGTGTTAAATTCGGTTTTGTCCCGACCTCTGTACTGGCAATGGTTGATGCAGCAATTGGTGGCAAAAATGGAATTGATGTAGGTGTATATAAAAATATGGTGGGATTGATTCGTCAGCCTGCATTTTTATTATACGATTATTCATTACTCAAATCATTACCGAAAGAAGAATGGATCAACGGATTTGCAGAGATCATTAAGCATGCCTGCATAAAAGATGCCGCAATGTTTAAATTATTAGAGCAACATAATCTTGATGATTTTCAAAAAGATCCCAGGCTATTGAATAAACTTATTCAGCGTAATGCAACGCTTAAGTCAAAAGTAGTGCAGGAAGATGAGTTCGAACAAGGCGATAGAAAACTTTTAAATTTTGGTCATACCGTCGGTCATGCAATTGAAAATACCTACCAGTTACCACATGGTCATGCAGTGACAATTGGAATGGTGATCGCAGCTTACTTCAGTGAAAAGCTGGTAGGCTTTAAAGAAGCAAAAAGAGTAGCATCATTAATCGTGCACTACCAGTTACCCGCTTTCTATAAATTTGATGCCGATAAGGCATTGCAGGTAATGCAGGCAGATAAGAAGAGAGTAAAAGAGGTGATTAATTATGTGTTGCTGGAAAAAATTGGAAAAGGAATTATAAAACCATTGAAAACAGAAGTGATAAAACCACTACTGCAGCAATTGTCAAAATAAAACTCCCCTTTGATGGGTAAGGGTATGCAAGTAACAATACAACCATCTGAAATATCGGGATCCATTTATGCAGCAGCATCAAAGAGCTCTATGCAAAGGGCTTGTGCAGCGTCACTTGTAAGAAAGGGAGAAAGTGTTATTCATAATCCCGGGATATCCAATGATGATAAAGCTGCATTAAGTGTTATCAAATCATTGGGCGCAACAGTAAACGAAATGGAAGATGGTTCGCTACAAATTATCAGTAATGGTGTAACGCCAATTGCCGACGTTGTAAATTGTGGAGAGAGTGGTTTAGGTATTCGGATGTTTGCTCCTGTTGTTGCGTTAAGTGAAAAAGAAATTACAATTCAGGGAGAAGGCAGTTTGTTAACCAGACCGATGGACTTTTTTGATGAAGTGTTTCCGAAATTAGGCGTGCAAATAATTTCAAATAATGGTAAGCTTCCATTGAAATTAAAAGGTCCTTTGCAACCCGTGAGTACTGAGATCGATGGCTCATTAAGTTCTCAGTTCTTAACAGGTTTATTAATTGCCTATGCTGCTTCTGATGCCAAAGATGTTACTATAAAAGTGAACAATCTCAAGAGCCGCCCTTATGTTGATCTTACCTTAACGGTGATGGAAGAATTTGGCTTAAAAGCGCCGTTAAATAAAAATTATGAAGAATTTACTTTCTTATCAGATTTTGTAAGTGATGAATCCAGCTTTATAGATTATACTGTAGAAGGCGATTGGAGTGGGGGTGCTTTTTTGCTGGTTGCAGGGGCAATCGCAGGAAATATTATTGTACACGGGTTAGATATTGCTTCAACACAGGCAGATAAAGCAGTGCTTAAAGCGTTAATGGATTGCAATTGCAAAATATTGATCGAAGAGAAACAAATTGAAGTCGGTCCGGGTGCACTAAAGGCATTTCATTTTGATGCAACAGATTGTCCTGACCTCTTTCCTCCATTGGTTGCCTTAGCGTCTTACTGTGCGGGAACAACAGTGATCGAAGGCGTGCATCGCTTAACGCACAAAGAAAGTAATCGGGCTTTAACCCTGCAGGAAGAGTTTGGTAAAATGGGCATTAACATTGAGCTACAGGATAACCAAATGCTGATCAAGGGCGGCATTGCGATGAAAGGGGCACATGTACACTCGCATCATGATCATCGTATTGCAATGGCTTGTGCGGTTGCTGCTCTAAAGGCAGAGGGAGAAACAACAATTAATGAGGCAGATGCTGTTCGAAAATCCTACCCGAATTTTTATGAGCATTTACAAAGTTTGGGAGCCATTGTTTTTAAAAAACAATCAACCGATCAACTAATCAACTAAGTAATAGTGAATTCTTTTGGTCGCATATTTCGTGTACATATTTTTGGTGAATCGCATGGCGAATCAGTAGGAGTTATTATTGATGGTATTCCTGCAGGTTTATCATTAAGTGCCGAAGACTTTTTAGCAGATATTGAACGAAGAAAAGGCGGCACACAAAAAGGTACAACTCCAAGACAGGAAAGTGATCTTCCTATTTTTAAAAGCGGTGTATTTAATAATATCACTACCGGCGCCCCGATTACTATTCTTTTTGAGAATGCCAATATACGCTCCTCAGATTATGAGAAACAAAGAGCAGTGCCAAGACCCGGGCATGCTGATTTTGTAGCAAACAAGAAATTTGGCGGATTTGAAGATTATCGTGGTGGCGGGCATTTTAGCGGAAGACTGACTGTATGTTTGGTTGCGGCGGGTGTAGTTGCAAAAAAGCTGTTAGACCTCACCCCTGGCCCCTCTCTAAAGGAGAAGGAGACCATAAGTGGAATACAAGTAAAGGCTTTCATTCTTGAAATCGGTGGTGAGCCCGATTTAGAAAAAGGACTACAAAAAGCAATCGATGCGAAAGATTCTGTTGGAGGTATTGTTGAATGCCGTGTAACTGGTTTGCCAATTGGCCTGGGAGAACCTTTTTTCGACAGCGCAGAATCCCTTTTGGCACATGCAGTGTTTGCTATTCCTGCTGTTCGTGGAATTGAATTCGGAACCGGTTTTGCTGCGGCAAAAATGTTTGGCAGCGAACATAACGACACAATTGAAGATATCTCCGGCAAAACAAGAACCAATCATGCAGGTGGGATTGTCGGGGGAATTACAAATGGTAACGAGTTGGTATTTCGCATAGCAATAAAACCTACTTCCTCAACGCCTAAAGAGCAACAAACGCTAAACTGGGAAACAAATCAAATAGAAAACTTTTCAGTAAAAGGTCGCCACGATCTTTGCATTGCTTTGCGCGTGCCTGTCATTCTGGAGTCAGTGACTGCGATTGTCCTTGCAGATCTTATGTTATTGGAACAACACATTCCCAGGGTCATTGCTCAACATAAAAAAATCAATGAAGAGATTGATATTATCTAATGTGGCTTTTTAGTCTTTCCTTCAGGTAAAAATTTGAAGCAATAGCAATGTAACAGCAGGAAAAAATTGAAAAAGTTTAAACCGCTATGAATATAAAGAATGCATTGCTGAAAGATAAAATTCTGGACCGTAAAAAAGCTCTTTCAATTGCTGAATTCGCCA
>DATBFI010000227.1:0-8122 GCA_036558585.1 Chitinophagaceae bacterium | reverse complement strand
CAACTACCTCACCCAATGCGCGTAAGAAACGCATGGAACAATTAGTGATCATTGATTTAAAAGGTAAGCTTGATTCGGAAACGGGTAAACAGGTTGAAGCCGATCATGTTGATGCTTTGCAGGATAAAAATGCAAACAACCGTTGCGTTATCTGCGGCCATATTGATGAAGACGCAAAAGGTTGCGAAGAATGGGATGAAGGCCCGTATTATCCTATGGGTGCTGTACAAGGAAAAGTAACCACCGCTGATCTTGCACAGCAAATGCAATTTTGGGCACATATGGGCCATCCATGCGGCCAGGATTTTATTGGTGAAAAATTTTACAAGGCCCATCCGGAATATGCATGGCAGTCAAAGTATCTGAATAATATGCTTGCTTATCCATGGACACTGTTTAGTGCGAAAACTTCTTTAAGTAAGTAAAGGGAAAATAAATCGATTAAACATTAAGAGATTATGCTAAACCTCAATTTTACTCCGTTTCCTGACTTGATTACAGAACGTTTAATTTTAAGACGACTTCAAACAGAAGACGCAAACGAAATATTTGTGCTCCGTTCCAGTGATGAAGTCAATCGCTTTCTTGGCAGGCCAAAGGCAACAACGATTGACGAAGCCAGGCAATTTATTAACAAGATCAATAATGCGATAAATAAAAATGAATCGGTTTATTGGGCGATAACCTTAAAACCAGGCACCAGATTAATTGGAACGATTTGTTGCTGGAATATTTCAAAAGAAAATGAGCAGGCCGAGATTGGTTATGAATTACATCCTGAGTTCCAGGGAAAAGGAATAATGCAGGAAGCCATATTAAAAGTTATTGATTTTGGATTTGAACAATTGAAGCTTAAAACAATTATAGCGGTTCCATCTTGTGACAACATTAGATCACGAAAGCTTTTAGAAAAAATTAATTTCAAAATAGATTCAAACCTTCAAATACAATTTAGTCAACAGGAACACCTTGACAATATGGTGGTTTACTCATTAACAAAATGAGAGTGGAACCTGATTAGTTTTTAGAATTAAACCAAACCCGGTTACTGACCATCTGGCCATCACACAGGGAAGATATATTCTTCAACAGTCCATAACATAATCCTCACATTTTCTCATTTGTATATTTCCTAACTTCGCTGCCTTTAAATTTTAACTGATAAGGATTTTAAGGACTATGGGCGTAAAATACAAGGAATTTTCCGGATTGAATTTGCCTTCTATTGAGCAGGAAATATTGATGAGATGGAAAGAAAGCAGGGCTTTTGAAAAAAGCGTGGAACTGCGTGAAGGAGCCACGCCCTTTGTGTTTTATGAGGGCCCACCCAGCGCCAATGGGTTACCCGGAATACACCACGTAATTTCACGAACGTTGAAGGATCTTGTGTGCCGCTATAAGACCATGTGTGGATACCAGGTAAAACGAAAGGGCGGCTGGGATACACATGGCCTGCCGGTAGAATTGGGTGTTGAAAAAGAATTAGGGATCACCAAGGAAGACATTGGTAAAAAGATTTCCGTGGAAGAATATAATCAGAAATGCCGTGAAGCGGTTCTGCGTTATAAAGACAAATGGGATGAACTTACCACTAAAATGGGTTATTGGGTCGACCTCGACCATCCTTACATCACCTTCGATAATAAATACATTGAGACACTATGGTGGCTGCTTAAACAATTATATGACAAGGGATTACTATATGAGAGTGTAAGTATTCAGCCTTATTCGCCGGGGGCAGGTACAGGTTTAAGCTCTCATGAACTAAATATGCCCGGCTGCTATAAGGACGTAAAAGATACAAGTTGTGTGGTGATGTTTGCCCTAGCCCTAAAGGGAAAAAAAGAAGAAAATTCTTTCGCAGGAAAACTCGTTGATATTGCAACAGAGGCTTGGGAAAATGCTTCCCTTCAAAACATGGGGGCAAATATTTTCTTTCTTGCATGGACGACTACACCCTGGACATTACCATCAAATCTTGGGTTAACAGTTGGTGCTAACATCGATTATGTGTTGGTAAAAACTTTTAATCCTTACACACATCTTCCCATAAATGTTATTCTCGCCAAATCTTTAGTGAACAAGCATTTCAAACCTGAAGGAGAGAATGGAAATTTTGAGGAATATAATGAAAAATCAAAGGTAATTCCCTGGAAAATATTAGCGGAATTCAAAGGCAGTGAACTCGAAGGGATTAAATACGAACAACTTCTTCCTTTTGAAGCAAATAAAACTGATAATCCTAATGCCTTCAAAGTTTTGCTCGGCGATTTTGTGACAACAGAAGAAGGTACAGGTATCGTGCATACTGCTCCCGCATTTGGTGCGGATGACTTTAAAATAGGAAAAAAATATGGCATTGGTATTTTGACAATGGTAGACAAGCAGGGCAAATTCATTGATGGTTTAGGCGAGTTCAGTAATCGCTATGTAAAGAATTATACCGATGATCCAAATTACGAAGATGTAAATGTTGATATCTGTGTAAAGCTGAAAAAAGAAAACCGTGCCTTCAGAGTTGAAAAATATGAGCACAGCTATCCTCATTGCTGGAGAACAGATAAACCAATTTTGTATTATCCGCTGGATGCCTGGTTCATAAAAACCACGGCATTAAAGGACCGGATGGTTGAGTTGAATAAAACTATTAACTGGAAACCTAAATCAACGGGAGAGGGCCGTTTTGGCAATTGGCTAGAGAACATGGTTGACTGGAATTTAAGCCGCAGCCGTTACTGGGGAACTCCATTGCCAGTTTGGCGAACGGAAGATGGAAGCGAAGAAATTTGTATTGGTTCAATTGAAGAGTTAAATGAAGGGATCAGAAAGGCGAACGAGGTTTTGGGTGGAGATATCAACAAAAATTATTTGCATGAAGGAATTCTTGACTTGCACAAACCTTATGTAGATGAAATTGTTTTGGTTTCTGCTTCAGGCAAACCAATGAAAAGGGTCCCGGAACTTATAGACGTCTGGTTTGACAGCGGTTCAATGCCTTATGCCCAATGGCATTACCCTTTTGAAAACATTGAAGCCTTTAACCAAAATTTCCCCGCTGATTTTATTGCCGAAGGAGTTGATCAAACCCGTGGGTGGTTCTATACACTGCATGCAATCGCGGTTATGTTGTTTAACAGTGTGGCATATAAAACCTGTGTTTCAAACGGATTAGTATTGGATAGGAATGGTAATAAAATGAGTAAGCGTATTGGCAACGTGGTAGATCCTTTTGAAACGATCAAAAATTTTGGTGCCGATGCCACTCGCTGGTATTTAATAACTAATGCTTCACCGTGGGATAATTTAAAGTTTGATTCCGAAGGCATTCGGGAAGTTCAGCGAAAATTTTTCGGTACATTATATAATACTTACCAGTTTTTTGTTTTGTATGCCAATGTAGATGGTTTTAATTTTAAGGAGACGTATATCCCTCTTGAGCAGCGACCCGAAATTGACAGGTGGATATTATCCTCCCTCAATACCCTTATTAAAAAAGTTACTGAGGCAATGGATGAATATGAACCTACCGTTGCCGGTCGTTTAATAGAGGAGTTTGCAGATGAGCATTTAAGCAACTGGTATGTACGCTTATGCCGCCGTCGTTTCTGGAAAGGCGAATATGAGCAGGATAAAATAAGCGCTTATCAAACCCTGTATGAATGTCTTGAAACAATTGTGCGTTTAATTGCGCCAGTCTCTCCCTTCTTTAGTGATGCTGTTTTTAAAAACCTGAACGGAGTAACGAGACGTTTTGATATTGATTCAGTACATCACGCTGATTTTCCGGTACCAAATGAATCGGCAATTGATTCCTTGCTGGAAGAGCGAATGCAACTGGCACAGGATGCTTCTTCCCTGGTCTTATCGCTTCGCAAAAAGGCAAACATTAAAGTTCGCCAGCCCCTGCAAAAAGTCCTGATTCCTGTAATAAATCCTGAAATGAAGTTCCTGCTTCAGAAGGTAGAAAATCTTATAAAGGCGGAAGTTAATATAAAACAAATAGAATATATAACCGAAACAGAGGGATTTATTAAGAAAAAGATTAAACCTAATTTTAAAGTTTTGGGAGCGAGACTGGGGTCTAAAATGAAGACTGTAAGTGCGGTACTTGGTAATTTCAGTCAACATGACATTGCCAAACTTGAAAAAGAGGGGCAGACCGAACTCCATTTAAACCAGGAAACATTTACTCTTACTTTAAACGAAGTAGAAATTTCTGCACAAGATATTCCCGGCTGGAGTGTTGCTTCCAAAGGGAATCTTACTGTAGCTCTTGACGTTACGCTTACTGATACGCTTAAACAAGAAGGAGATGCAAGAGAATTTGTAAATCGCATACAAAATATACGAAAAGAGAATGGTTTTGAACTTACAGACCGTATATTCGTGGAATTGCTTGAAAACGATTTGCTCAAGCCTTCAATTAATGAATTTAAAAACTATATTTGCGCGGAAATTTTGGCAGATACTCTAAGTTGGGTGCCCGAAATGCAGGACGGTACTCAAATCGAGGTCAACGACATTCTGTTGAAAGTGAACGTAAATAAAAAAGATTAATCGTATGGCGACAAAAAAACCCGCAGCAAAAAAAACCGCTCCTGCAAAAAAGATTGCAAAGCCGGTGGTAAAATCAAAATCCGCCCCTAAAAAAGCTGTAAAACATACTGTAAGTTCAGGTAAAGCATCCGCACCTGCAGCAAAGCATGCATCTAAAAGCTCCGGAAAAGCTGCAAAAGTTGCGGTAAAGGCCACAAAAGCTGCCCATGCAGTGCAGCATAAACCCGCAAAAAAACAAGCCGATAAAAAACCGGTAAAAGCAGTAGCTAAGTCAAATCATACTGTCAAAACTCATGAAATAAAGACTGCCGTTAAAGCTGCAATACCTAAACCGGCAAAACCCGAGCCCGTAAAAGAGGTAAAAGTGCCAAAAACATCCGTAAAAACGAGTGTTCCTTACCAGCCGGGATACACGCCGCTTGAAAAAAGAGCTGATTCATCTAAAATAAACGAACCATTAGTGAGATACAGTGACGCCGACCTTGCAGAATTTAAGACACTTATCAATAAAAAACTTGAAGCTGCAAAAAAAGAACTTGCTTATTTGCAGGGCCTTATAACCAGGAAAGACGATATGGGGGGGGATGAAACCGATAACCGCTACATGACGATGGAAGATGGGAGTATGAGTATGGAACGGGAGCAATTGAGCCAAATGGCCAGCCGCCAGATTACTTATATTGATCATCTTGAAAAGGCACTGATACGTATTGAAAACAAAACGTATGGTATTTGCCGTGTAACAGGCAAATTAATTGATAAGGCTCGTTTACGGGCCGTCCCACATGCTACCTTAAGTTTGGAAGCAAAACTTGGGTTAGTAAAACCCAGCAACGAACAATAATTTACTTTTTTATACTTAAAGGGTGCTGTCAGGCCTTTATTTGTTGATAAAGAGGTAATTATTCAGAATTCATTAATAAGGTTATAGCAACAACACCTGCCGTTTCTGAGCGTAAACGTGTTCTTCCCAAAGAAACGGGTATATAGCTATTTGTCAATGCCTGTTTTATCTCCGGGTTTGTAAAATCGCCTTCAGGTCCTATCAATATTTGTGTTTCAGTTTTTGTTTTTATCGATGCAACATCTTTTTTGTTATCATCTTCTCCGCAATAAGCAATTAATTTTTGCGGATAGGCAGAAGCGATAACCATTTTTTCAAATGGTTGTGGTTCATGTAAAATTGGTAACCACACCTGTTCACTTTGCAGCATGGCAGCAACAAGAATATTGTATGTTCTTTCCCAACGAAAATGCTGGCGTTCGGTACGCTCACAAATCAATGGAATAATTTCGCTTATACCTATTTCAGTTGCCTTTTCAACAAACCATTCAAAGCGCCCCTGGTTTTTCAAAAGCGAAAGAGCAACAGATATTTTTCTCGAATTTCTTTCTTCAAATTTTTTTTCTTCAACATTCACGCTGCAATATCTTCTGTCTGCGCTTGTAATTCGCGCTATCGCCAAATTTCCCTTGCCGTCTGTTAGTTGCACCTGTTCACCTTCCTTCATGCGTAATACCTGCATACAATGTTTACTTGTATCTTCCGGTAATATGATAGTATTTGAATTACTAAGGTCTTTAATAAAAAAATATGGTAAGGACATCGTATAGGAGTTTACAGTAGATAAGTAAGTATCTAAAGTAAATAAAGTAAGAAAGAAAATGAAGAAATGAAGATCGTTATACTGTAGTAAGATTTATTTCGGAAATAACCTTAATTGTATTTCTTTGAGGCGGCTTTGCAACGCAAGTGATGACACCTATGAAAGCCTGATATTGCTCGTTGACTATAAGAATAAGTCTAAAAAGATGAATATTCGTAAATCTGATCCTGACTATCAGAAAAAAATCGTAAATCAAAAAGGTGTTTCTTCCTCGAAACCTTCATCAAATTCGCCATTGTTCATCCGGCTACCCTGTATAAAAAACCTGCCGCCTGCACCACTATCACTGCTACCCGGAACGGGTGAAGGGCCAAGTGGTTTCCAATTTCCTCCTGCCGGGCCTTTAAAACCATCGTTCCCGTCCCACTCCTCAAATTTTTGTATATGCAGCAAAGCACGCAGTTTGATCATATCGAGCGCCCCGTTACGATGCTTTGCAATTTTTATATGCGTTTCGCCTTTTGTACTTTCACCTTGTTCATTTGTGTATATCTCATATGATTCCGGCCTGTAAATAAACAATACCATATCCGCATCCTGCTCAATAGCTCCCGATTCACGCAAATCTGCCAGCACTGGAATTTTACTTTCCTTTCTTGTTTCAACTGCCCGGTTTAACTGGCTTAATGCAATAATAGGTATATTCAATTCTTTCGCAAGCGCTTTCAGGTTTCGCGAAATTGTACTAATCTCCTGTTCGCGATTCCCGTTTCGATCACCACTGCCACTCATTAATTGCAGGTAATCTATAATAATAAGGCCTACATGATGTTTATTAACAAGTCTTCTTGCTTTGGCGCGAAATTCAAATATATTTAAGGCTGCTGTATCATCAATATAGATGGGAGCCCTTTCCAGTCTTGTAATACCTCTTTTGTGTAGTTGCTGGTACTCATGTTCCTCAAGTTTACCCCTTGCAATCTTCTCCATCATTATTTCACTCTCTGCAGAAAGGATACGCTGAACCAATTGTGCCGCGCTCATCTCAAGTGAAAAGAAACCGACTGCTGTGGGTTTTGTCGGGTGCAAGGCTGCATTGCGGGCCAGGTTTAGAGCAAATGCTGTTTTACCGACTGAAGGACGGGCAGCAAGAATGATAAGATCTGTAGGCTGCCAGCCATAAGTTATCCTGTCAAGGCTTGCAAAACCGCTTGGAACACCGGAGATTTCTTCCTTTTTGGTGCGCAATTCATCAATGCGGTTAATGGCTTGTGCAAGCGCACTACTCATTTCCTTATAATCGGTTTTAAGGAAATTATTTGTTATTTGGAAAATTTTATCTTCTGCATCATCCATCAAATCAAATACATCGGTGCTCTCTTCATAAGCTTCGCCAATAATTTCGCCACTAATGCGTATCAACTCGCGCTGTACAAATTTTTGCAGTATAATTCTCGAATGTGCCTCAATATTGGCAGTAGAAACAACGGCATTGGTAAGTTTAGTTACATAGTAAGGTCCTCCTACCGTTTCCAGTTCCTCACTGAATTTTAATTCTTCTACTACCGTTAGTATATCGATAGGTAAGCTCTTTTGAGCAAGATTTTGAAAGGCAGTAAAAATACGCTGATGCGAATCAACATAAAAACATTCAGGCTTTAATATTTCAATAACGGTGTCAAATGCGCTTTTTTCAAGCATAATGGCACCAAGTACGGCTTCTTCAAGATCTCTGGCTTGAGGGGGTACTTTTCCATAAACCATCGAGCTTAGATCAATGGAAGATTTCCTTCTGTTTTTTCTTTCTTTATTCAGATTGGTAAGATCCATTTGGCAATAATATACTCAGGTTAGTAAAACTTGCATTCATCTTCATCGGGATTACATTTTGCTGATTAGTTTGGAAAAATGGTACTTTGAATGTTACCCGTAGAGATAAAGGGGAGCGAATATAACAG
>DATBFI010000226.1:0-2216 GCA_036558585.1 Chitinophagaceae bacterium | reverse complement strand
CATAATTATTTTATTGTTGGAATGAACGAATTTTCTATTGCAATCTTAATACCCAATTCTGTTTTCATTTTGTGTTTTGACATTGCACAATTACAAAAGTTTGTTAAGAAGCGGGTAAAAAATTCTGAAGGAATTTTGAGTTATTTTTTCCTTAGCGCATGGTGGATTTTTTCGCGGAAGGAACAGGAAAATAAAATAAAAAATTAGTGTTGGAATATCATATCAGGCATTCGTTTATACACCATGGAGCTTTTGAATGACTGATTATAAATTGTTAATGCCTTTCTAGCATTGGAAACAAGGTGAGGCCAGGAGTTTTTTTGTGCTCATGATCTTGAAACTTTTCCATCGGCCTTGTTGGAATATATAATTCGCCTTTGAATCTCTTTCGAAATTCTATCCCAAGCAGGGTAATTTCCGCGATTGTATTGTGCGCCACAACATGGTAACTCGGTTCAAGACAGTAATTTTGTATCGAACGCCTATAAGATAAACACATCTTGCAGGCTTTTTTGTGTAAATAAATTCTTGCTTATGCCAGCTATTCCTTCTTATGTTGAAGCAGTTTTTATTGCAACTGTTTTATTAACGTTATGGCTATTTATAAAATCAGCAAAAAATAAAACCATTGTAACAATTATTTGCATCGGTTGGCTTGTAATAACAGGCGTATTAGCGTACAAGGGATTTTTCAAGGATACTTCCAGTTTGCCACCTCATTTCCTGTTTGCCGTTGCACCACCTTTGCTCACTATTATTTTGTTATTCGTTACACATACAGGCAGAAAATTCATTAATAATATTGATCTCCGCACTATTACTTTGTTAAGTATTGTGCGTATTCCTGTTGAGATGGTATTATACTGGCTTTTCCTGGGTAAAGGAGTTCCTGAACTAATGACTTTTTCCGGCAGGAACTTTGATATTTTTTCCGGCATTACCGCACTTCTTGTCTATTTTATTTGTTTTAGAGGCAGCGCTGTTACCAATAAGTCATTATTGTTGATATGGAATTTTATTTGCCTGTTGCTTCTTTTAAATATTGTTATTAATGCAGTTCTTTCTCTTCCATTTTCCTTTCAACAATTTGCGTTTGACCAGCCAAATATTGCAGTATTATATTTTCCCTTCACATGGTTACCTTCTTTTATTGTAATGGTAGTTTTGTTTAGTCACCTCGTTGCAATAAGCAGGTTGACGAAAAAATGAAGGCATTGAAATTGTATCTCGTAAATTGATATTCTTGTACCTCAGCACAATCTTTATATATGTTCATCCAATCTCTACACTTGCGAACAAATGATCTTGCAACTACAAAAAAGTTTTATACAGAATTGTTACAAACACCCGTAATTAAAGAATCGGAACAGCACATTTCATTTGCTTTCGGTCATTCCGCTCTTAACTTTCATTCATCATATGAAAGTAATCCGTTTTATCACGTTGCTTTCTCGATACCCAATAACAAATTATACGAAGCGCTGGAATGGGTAAGTGTAAGAACAGATATTCTTCCTTATGCAGACAAAAAAGTTATTGCAGATTTTATTGGATGGAATGCAAAAGCCTTTTATTTCCACGACAATAATCAAAACATACTTGAGTTCATTACACACTATGATTTAAAAACAAGTTCTACACAGCCATTTAGTACTGCCCTGATTACCGGCATTTGTGAAATTGGTATAACGGTAGAAGACGTAGCGCATGCCTGCAATGAGTTTGACACGCTCTTTCACCTTCCGTACTTTGCTAAAGGGCCCCGGTTAAATGATTTTGCTGTAATAGGTGATGCTAACGGGATGTTTATAGTTTCAAAAACCGGGCGCGGATGGTTGCCAACAATGCGTCCATCAGAGAAACATTGGACTAAAGTGTTAATAGAAAATGACGGAGTGAAAAATGAATTTGTATTTGAATAATTTTTTGAAGCATAGCAGGAAACTGCAGTTTTACTGGTACATTTAAAAACAGTGATCATTTTTAGAATTCAGGTGTTATTGTTCTTTTGCAGGATGTTATTGCTGCAAAAAATCCGAAATTTTTATCACTTACCTTTGCTTCGAAATTTTTTTTATGCGGGAACTGTCCGTTGTAATAACAGTAATGAATGAGGAGGATAATATTTATCCGCTGGTTGAAGCAATACGGGATGCCCTGCAGGAAATAGACTATGAAGTGATATTTGTGGATGATGGCTCAGTTGATACTACAAA
>DATBFI010000225.1:0-5631 GCA_036558585.1 Chitinophagaceae bacterium | reverse complement strand
TCTTAATTGCTGATTCGTCAGTTGCTGCACCGGCATTCATCTCTTTTGATTCGACACCCGGTTCATCATACTACAACCAGTTTATGCAGGTTTATCAACAGGAGAAAGTATTAACGCAGGCTGAAAAAGAAGCCGCAATATGGTGGGCGGATGATCCCGAAGCAACACCTACGCCACCGGGCCATTCCTATTACCTCGCCACAACTGCAATAAGAAAAACCAAACCGGATCTTATCAAATGCGCTGAAACTTATGCCAGGCTTGGAATGGCGGTAGCCGATGCATTTCGTGATTGCTGGAAATGGAAATACCAGTTCTTTACGGAGCGGGCAAACACATTTGTGCCGGCGCATATCGACCAGCATTGGGAATCATTCTGGCCGGACCCTCCTTTCCCGGCGTTCCCTTCGGGACATGCAATACAGGCAGCAGCAATGGCTACGGTGCTTACCGATTTGTATGGAGACAATTTTGCATTTACCGATAGCCTGCATGTTGGCCGACCAAGGGATGAAATAAGAAATACGGATTTTAAAGCGCGGCACTTTAATTCATTCTGGCAGGCTGCGGAAGAAACAGCTATGTCGCGTTTTTATGGCGGCATACATACACCTCAGGATAATGCAAAAGGGTTGGAGAAAGGAAGGGTCATTGGTAATAATGTCAATCAATTGCATTGGAAAAAATCAACATAAAATTTTAGGGACCCGGCGTTTATATTCAATTAAGCGTTGCTACACCGTACTATTATACGTTCTTTTCGGTATCGTCATTGACGATACAAATTGTGTGACACAAGTATACGACTCAACAGAAAGTGAGGAGAGATTCAGTCGATTTCATAAAAACAAATATTTATCTTTTCGAACCACCATGATGATTTATTCAACCAAAGTTTGTCTTGCTATAATATTTCTAAACATTCTAACCCTTTCTGCGTTCAGTCAAACCCGTTTTAAAGACGTAACTAAAGAAGCAGGGATCAACCATGTCTTCAAAGTGTATGAAGGAATGTTTGGCGGCGGCGCATGTGTTATTGATTACAATAATGATGGCTTTGAAGATGTATACATCACAGGCGGGATGAATGACGATGTGCTTTATAAAAATAACGGCAATGGCACATTCACCAATGTGTTTGAACAATCCGGTCTTACAGTAACAAAACAATACGTAACGCAGGGCGGATCAGGTGCAGACGTGAACCGCGATGGTTATGTTGATTTATTTATTACCACCATCACAGGCAGGAATAAAAAACAAACTATTCCAAGAGAGATCAACCTGTTGTTTTTGAACAATGGTAACGGAACATTCAGGGACGCCGCAAAAGAGTATGGACTTGACCAGATGTATTCATTCAGTACCGGCGGGAACTTTGGCGATTTCAATGCAGACGGATGGCCGGATATTTATGCAGGAAATTATTTCAATCAGTATGAAGGAAAGCTTAGTGTTATAAATGATGCAACTGTTGTAGGTGCCAATCAAATTGCCAAAGGGTATTTGTTATTGAATGAAGAAGGAAAAAAATTTCGTGATGTGTATGAAGATTATGGCCTGGATTATAAAGGCTTTGGGTGGGGTGGTGTTTTCACAGATTATGATAACGATGGTGACCAGGATCTTTTTGTAAATCATGATTTTGGTTATAAACGAACACCAAACATGCTGCTGGAAAATAAATATCCCAGAGAAAAGTTTGTTGATGTGGCAAAAGAAAAAAAAGTTGATTTGCACATTAACTCAATGGGAACTGCAGTAGGTGATTTCAACAACGATGGTTGGATGGATTATTATTTTACTAACATCCGGTTCAATTGTTTTATGGTGAACCAGGGAGCAGGCAAACCATTTGTCAATAAAACAATAGAAGCAGGCATGAACTATTCTGCAATCAGCTGGGGGGCTAACTTCGCCGATTTCGATCATGATGGAGATGTGGACCTGTTTGTTGCCAATGGAGACCTTAATCCCAACTGCCATCCAATGGCGAATTTTTATTTTGAAAACAATGCCGGGAAATTCCACGAGAGGGCGCTTGCATATGGATTGGCTGGTTACGGTATTGGTCGTGGTTCTGTTACATTCGATTATGACAATGATGGAGACCTCGACTTACTTGTCGTAAACCAGGAACCTGTTTTATCTTATCCTGTCCCATCGTTCACAAAATTGTACCGCAATGATTCTGCAAAAGGCAACTGGATAAAAATTGCATTGAAAGGAGTGCAGGCAGAAAGTCATGGCATAGGTTCAAAAATTGAAGTGGAAGCCGGTGGTAAAAAAATGATCCGTGAAATAGATGGAGGTGGTTCAAGTCACATGTCTCAAAATTCTGTAATTGTACATTTTGGTTTAGGCAATGCTGATAAAATTGACGCGATAACAGTTTACTGGACGGGTGGAAATAAGCAAACAATTACTAATGTAAAAGCAAACCAGTTAATAACAATAACGGAAATTCCGCAAGGCAGATCATACAGTTATACTCCTTATTTAATTGTTGGTCTTGGCTTGGCAAGTTTTATTTTTATCTTCTTAAACCGAAGAAGAAGGGCGTAGAATTTTGAAATGTTGAAACAGTGAATAAAAAAGCATTGCATGACTCGATTTTTACGACAGGCTCTTCGAAACACTACACTTTAAGAACTCCGCAATCACTCTTCAGCAACAAACGCATTGCTAAAATGCTTTCAAAAACGTAAATTACATTTCGCCGTATCGAATAATACACAAGAGCGTTTTTATTACGCTAAAGAGAACTGCAAAGTGAGAAGAGCCTTTTTTTTATATATTATCCTTACCTGTGTTGCATACATTGCAAAAGCCGACCATATCACCGGCGGCGAAATTTCGTATACTTTAAAAACAATATCAGGCAGTCAATATACTTACAGTGTAACCGTAAAAATGTATATGATTTGTAACACATACCGTGAATTTTATAACCCGGCATACATTACTGTTTTTGATAAAAAGACCAATGAGCGCTTAAAGGATTTGTTGGTGACATTAACTAAAACCGAAATAATTAGTCTTGATGAGAATGACCAGTGTATCATAAATCCGCCGCAGGTTTGCCATCGTATCGGATATTATAATTTTGATCTTACATTGCCTGCTTCGCCGAATGGGTATATTTTAACGACAGAAGTTTTTTTCAGGGTATATAACCTGAGTAATCTTGCACCAGGTTATGGAAATATTGGCGCTACCTATACAGCTGAAATACCTGGCACCTTTTTACTTCCATCAGGGCCCAAAAATAACAGTGCCCGGTTTATAGGCAGCGACCTGGTGATCATCTGTGCCGGGCATCCGTTTACGTACAGCTTTGCTGCGGAAGACAAAGACGGGGATACACTCAAGTATTCTTTATGCAGCGCATACAGATCAGACAATTTTTTGTTCGGGGTTGACCTGTTTCCTCCCGCCCCCCCGCCTTACGCTCCGGTGCCCTATGGCGCGGAATACTCAGGCGGCAACCCTTTTGGCAATAAGGTTTCTATTGATGGGCATACCGGTTTAATAAGTGGAATTGCGCCTGACCCCGGAACTTACGTAATAACGGTATGCGTAGAAGAGTGGAGGGACGGGAAATTTATAGCTACACAACGCAAAGACCTGCAGATCAATGTAGCGGCCTGTTCATTTGGTTCGGCTTCTCTTCCTGCCTCCTATCTTTTATGTGGCAATTCAAAAACCATTAATTTGGAAAATCTTTCAATGAGTCCGCTGGTAGAGACTTATAAATGGCGTATCACGGACAATACCGGGTCAGAAATATATACATCCACCAGCCCAATAGTAAATTATACTTTTGAAGACACAGGTTTATTTAATGTTCGTCTTGATGTAAATGCCGAGGCTAAATGTGCTGACTCTGCCAGGAGCGTGATAAGAGTTTATCCAGGCCTTAAACCCGATTTTAGCTATGATAATCCTTGTTTAAATACGTCTACACAATTTACTGATGGAACTTCTTCGGCTTATGGAAAAGTGAATTCATGGAATTGGAATTTTGGAGATACTACTAAACCAAGTGATTCCTCTGCATTACAAAATCCTGTTTATACATATCAATCGCTGGGAATAAAAAATATAAGTCTCCGGGTGACGGACAGCAAGGGTTGTATCGATACAATTTATAAAAACATGGAGATATTCGATAAGCCACCGGTGCGCCTTGCTTTTGCAGATACACTTATTTGCAAACCCGATACTTTGCAGCTAATTGCATCGGGTGCAGGTGAATATAAATGGACTCCTTTAATTGATATTAGCAATACTAATTCTGCACAGCCAACTGTTGTGCCGAAAGCCACCACTACATATTATGTTGATCTTACGCTTAATGGCTGCACCAACAGGGATTCCGTAACTGTTCATGTGGTTGATCATGTTACGCTGAAAGCAATGAGTGATACTACAATCTGCAGCGGCGATTCTATACAACTGCACATTGCCTCAGACGGCCTGAAGTACAACTGGCTGCCGGCCTCACAACTTAATAATGCCACAACGCAACAACCAACTGCCTATACGGTTACAACTACAAAATATAACGTCACTGCAATTATAGGCGCGTGTAATGCTACAGATGCCATCAATGTTACAACAATTCCTTACCCGGTTGCAGTGGCGGGTATGGATACTGTAATATGTTTTGGTACTGAGGCGATATTAAATGGTATCACGGATGGCAGTTCTTATGTGTGGTTTCCCCCGGAAGAAATAGCTGATATCCATGCGCTGCATACTACTGTCTTTCCCCACGCCACTACTACTTATATACTTACTGCTAACGATACAAAGGGCTGCCCTAAACCCGGGATTGATTCTGTAACAATAAATGTGCTGCCAAAAATAATTGCATATGCAGGACACGATACCAGTGTTGTCATCAATCAGCCATTACAACTGAATGGAAGCGGAGGGAGCCTTTATCAGTGGATACCGCCGACAGGACTTTCATCTTCCACCATCCCGGATCCTGTTGCGGTATTTACAGAACCCTTAGAAAATGGCAGGTATAAATTACTTGTTAGTAACGATGCAGGGTGCAGCGATTCCGCGTTCATCAATATAAAAGTTTATAAAACACTTCCCTCTGTTTTTGTGCCGACCGGGTTTACGCCCAATGGCGATGGCCGCAATGATATTTTAAGACCAGTTATGGCCGGGATGCAGCGGCTGGAAGCATTTAATGTTTTTAACCGGTCAGGGCAATTGGTGTACTCAACTAATGTTCCCGGAAAAGGCTGGGATGGAAGGATAGATGGGATATTGCAGGCATCCGGAACTTTTGTATGGACCATAAAAGCCGTTGATTATAATGGCCTGCCTTATTTTAATAAAGGAACAGTAACATTGATAAGATAATTTTTCTGGTTATTTTTTTTCTTATTTGTTCAATTAAGCCATCTTCTTTTTATTGAAAATTTTGTGATGCTTTGTTTGGCGGTGCTAACACCGCCAACATATTTTTGTGGCCGAATTTCGCAAAAGATGAAAAGTCTAAACTTTCTTTCCGTTAGTGATATTCGAACATGGCAAGTTCTTCAGAGTGCTTCAGATGTTTTGAAAGATTTCTTATAAATGTATTTATATAGGGGGGTAATTCCTTGT
>DATBFI010000224.1:0-7488 GCA_036558585.1 Chitinophagaceae bacterium | reverse complement strand
TTTTTTCAGGTAAGACAATTGTCTCCGCATGCCTGTGAGTGATTCAAAGTTTGTGAACAGCAACATTAAACTTCGCTGCGTTATTTTTCTTCTGATAAAAATATATAATCGCTCATAGTCGCTTTCAAGATAACGGGTTTTTTGATTGTATAATGTTTCAAGAATGCTTTGCATTTGCAGTGCCCTTTTATCAGCAACGAGGAAAGAACTTATTTTTTCCGAGAAAGTTATCAATCCTGCCTTATCCTGTTTCATTAATGCCACATTACTAAGCACTAATGAAGTATTGATCGAGTAATCGAGCAAACTTAAACCATCGAATGGCATTTTCATTATGCGACTTTTGTCTATTACACAATACAACTGCTGACTTCGCTCATCAGTATAACTGTTTATCATTAACTGTCCTTTACGTGCCGTTGCCTTCCAGTTCACAGTACGGTAATCATCACCAGTTACGTAATCCTTGATCTGTTCAAATTCCATACTATGGCCTATCCGGCGCATCTTCTTTACGCCTATCTCACTCAAACGATTGCTGATAGCCATTAACTGGTATTTGCGCAGCTGCAGGTATGACGGATAGACCGGCACATTGATTGGTGTGCCTGCAATATATCTCCGACTAAATAGTCCATAGGATGTTTTTACATAAATATTTATTACACCAAACTCATAGCTTCCACGCTTTACCGGCCGCAGTGCATACCAAAGATTTTTTTTATCCCCTGATTTTAGTGATAACTTAAAAAGAATATCTCTTTTTTGAAATTGGTGCGGCACTTCGTCAATCACTTCGAGTTGTACTGTAAAAGGATAAAAATTTTCAATATCAATTCTTACCTGATTATCGTCGCCGTTGCTTAACCGTTCTGCCATTGAACGTACCGCAAAAATTCCCTTATCCCTGCTGAATAAAAGAATATAATCATAGGTTATAAGAATTAATAAGATCACAAATGCGAGGTAAGGAATATCGCCGATCCATTTGAAAAAGAAACGCAGCACAAATAAAGCTATACAACAAATTAAAGCGGCATACAATCCCGGCGAAATGAAGAGAGTGCCGATATATTTTTTAAAAAAGGTTTTCAATAATTTTTATTTTATGTTTTAGATCCCTCTTGTGATTATAAAAATGATAGCAATGAACAAATTCTCAGCTTAATTAAAAAATTTTGAGCTTGTTCATGTCGGGTACCCAAACCAGTCGCAGCAAAATAACGTAATACATTATGGAGTAGCGTGCTCACCAAAACAGTCCTGTCTCCCTCCATGATCTGATATGTCCATTATATTTAACGATTGTTTCTGCGAGCGCCAAAAAAGTTTCAAATTGCTTGTTCAATGCGATCATTTGCGATATTGATCGTCGCTAACTTTTTCCATCCATTCAACAACCTTACCGTTGAGTTGTTCCTGTATGGCAATGTGCGTCATAGCTGTTGTTGACGCAGCGCCGTGCCAGTGTTTTTCATTCGGCGCAAACCAGACTATATCACCCGGATGAATTTCTTCAACAGTACCGCCTTCACATTGCACCCAGCCGCAACCTGATGTAACAATTAATGTTTGGCCAAGCGGATGTGTATGCCATGCTGTTCTTGCCCCGGGTTCGAATGTAACAGTGGCTGCTGCTGCACGTCTTGCATCATTTGGCTGAAACAAAGGATCAATACGTACAACGCCGGTAAACCAATCTTCCGGCCCTTTAGCTGAGGGCTGTGAACCAATTGTTATAATTTCCATAGTTAGTGTTTTCTTTTTATTGAATTCTAAAGATAAAGTTTAAAGAGTCGCTGCAAGGCCATACATGGAGCGAAGTAGAAAAAAGCAAACAAAAATTTTATCCAAATCATATCGGCATCTATCTTTTCTGCATGAAGAAAATGTTATGATGATTTAACCACGCAATTGCTATTGTAACAAAACTTACAACATAGATAAAAATTTGCTGCAAAATTTTAGGAATGTTTCCAACAGTAAATTCCGGAATTTTATTTCGAGTACCATGAGTGTTATGATTATCGCCAGCATTGCGTCGGTGATTGCTTCAAACCTTTCTTTCTTCATAATTTATTTTTGTACCAATTATGAATTTGAGAGCAGGCGATATGAGATCTTTTTCCTTTTGGAATTTAGTAAACCGCCGGTTTGCATCCTTCTGTACCGTTTATCAATGCCTGCAAAGTGGATATTACATTTTTTGGAGTTCTTTACAAACAAAAAAGCTCCTCATGCAAAGAGCTTTTTATGCGAATTTTTGGTTGTAGTTTACAGTCCCGTTCTTTTTTCCAATTCTTCAGGATAGCGGGCACCTTCAATTTTAATTTCTGCAGCTGCTTTATCAATTTCCCGAAGATCACCCGGTGTAAGTTTAATATCAACGGCTCCGATATTTTCTTCTAAGCGATGAAGTTTTGTAGTACCGGGTATCGGAACAATCCACGGCTTTTGCCCAAGCAACCATGCAAGAGCTATTTGCGCAGGAGTAGCATTTTTTTCTTTTGCAACTCTTGCAAGCAGATCAACCAAAACCTGGTTTGCCTTTCTTGCTTCAGCTGTAAAGCGGGGAACAATGTTGCGAAAATCTTTACTGTCAAATGTAGTGTTCTCATCAATCTTTCCCGTGAGGAAACCTTTGCCAAGAGGACTGAACGGAACAAAGCCTATTCCAAGCTCTTCAAGTGTTGGCATCAATTCTTCTTCAGGTCGCCTCCACCAAAGCGAGTATTCACTCTGAATTGCAGTAACAGGTTGTACAGCATGTGCACGACGAATGGTATTCACTCCGGCTTCCGAAAGGCCAAAATGTTTCACTTTACCTTGCTGAATCAAATCTTTCACTGCTCCTGCAACATCTTCAATTGGTACGTTTGGATCAACACGGTGCTGGTAAAGCAAATCAATCGTATCCACTTTAAGACGTATGAGTGAGTCTTCTACACTTTGTTTAACAAATGCGGGATGACTATCCACAACCTGTTTGCCGCCCGTATCGAACCTGATCCCGAACTTAGTCGCTATTGCTACATGTTCACGAAAAGGAGCAAGTGCTTCTCCCAATAACTCTTCATTTGCGTAAGGACCATATGCCTGCGCTGTATCGAAAAATGTAACACCTCTTTCAATAGCGGCACCAATGAGTGAGATCATCTCCTGTTTCTCACCTGCAGGACCGTAACCATAAGTCATACCCATACAACCAAGACCAATGGCTGAAACTTCAAGCCCGCTTTTTCCAAGTTTGCGTTTGGACGTATTTGCATTCATAAGTAAAGCTTCAATGTTGTAACAAAATTATACAGCCAGTAAAGCATAAAACAAACAAAAAGCAAACAATGATTTACGAAATTCAAATAAATCATCTAATACATTTTAAAAATATAGGTTATGGCTGATAGTTCCTTGAACTAATATTATTTGCGGTAATTATATAATCAATTTGCACGGGAGCACCCTATAAAAGTGATTCATGGGTATGCATTATTCGTTTTGAATTTTTATAGTCTTTCTATTAATATTCATGATTTCTTATGTTCAGCATTGCAACAGACGCGATGGAATTTGTATTTTCATATGAACCATTGTTAAATCAGCTTCCATGAAAAATAAACTCCCCCTTATCTTATATTCAATGTTATTATTCCATGCAGCACTTGCTCAAACAACTACCAATAAAATGTTTTCCTTTGGATCGTATGGCCGTGTGGGAGCAGGATTTTCACCAGCCATCAAAGGAAATATAGGCCGCTCACTTAATCTGAATGGAATGGGTTCCATAGGGGGCCGCATGGAGGAAGCGGATTATGTAGAACTACTGGCAGCGCTGCATTTCAAAACAGAAGACAGGCAAAGCGACACCACCCTGATCAATGTGCAGGCAAGAATGGCTCTTTACAGCAGCAAAGGGCAATTGATCGGGAATGTAAACACCACCAGTTATGGAGGTGTAGCACTTGCGCTGCCGGAATTATATGCTGAAGCGCTGAACATACGTGGCTCAAAATGGAGTGCATGGATCGGAGCAAAATTTTTTCGCGGTTATGATGTGCATATTGCCGATTATTATTATTTCGACGATCACAGCAGCCAGGGATTTGGCATTTCATGGAATAAAACAACATTAGCCGTTTTATTTCCGGGCAGCGTTGATACATCAAGCTCTGTTCCACCAAATTTTTATGTTAATATTATTGACGGAACGCCACGTCTTGGTTTGCGTGGAAGAAGTATGTTGGTAGCTGAGCATGTTATTCCCTTTGATAACGACAGACAGAAGATAAAATTACTTGCAGAATACCATCACCTCGCCGACGCAAATCTTGAAGATACAGCAACAGCCTACAATTACCCTTCTGCGGGAGGCTGGGTGGCAGGGATTGAACACGCCATTGATTTGAATACCAGGCTGAAGGGTTCTTTCAACCAGGCTGCTATTCGCTATGGACATGGTATCGCCAACGGTGGTGATGGCGGCAACTCAAGAACATGGTTAACTTATGGCGCTCCCAATCTCACAACAAATAAATTCAGGGAGGCATATTCAATTGCTTTGGTTGATCATATTCTCTTAAATCTAAGTTCTAAATACAGCATTAATGGATATGGTATTTATACCAAAAGCCATGGTGACGCCAATAGCTTGAATAAGGCCCCTGATTATTTCGGGCGGGAAATTTTCAATAGAAAAACAGAATATGCATTTGGGGCGAGAAATTTCTGGTATATAAAAAAATGGTTTCATTTAATTACTGAACTGCACTATGCAAACCGCAGGGACGGGGATCAACCGTCTGCAACTATGACAAAACTTTCTGTTGTACCAACTTTTGTTCCCACTGCAAAGGCCGATCCGTGGGCACGCCCTCATTTCAGGCTAATTTACTCAATGGCCATGTATAACAAGTTTGCATCTGAAAATTTATACTCACCCTACCTGAGTGAAATCGGAAATAAAAAATGGGGATATTACATTGGTGTAAGAGCAGAATGGTGGTTATTTTAATGCCAAAGAATAATATAGTGTTCAACATCAATTTGGTTAATTGCTTTTTGAAATATTTCTCCAGCTTTATCTCACGAATATGATAACGAGATTTTATTGCGCGGACAATGCCATCAGGAACACACATTCAACCTTTATGCAACAACTTATAACACTGCTTCACGATTTCAAGCTCTTCATTTGTTGGAACAACTAAAATCTTTACCGGGAAATTGGCACTATTTATTTCCCTGGTTTCTGTTGAACGTATTTTATTTTTTTCTTCATCCAGATGGATTCCTAAAAACTCCATTTCGTTGCAAATTCTCCGCCGCGTATTTATGTCATTTTCTCCTACGCCTGCTGTAAACACGATCGCGTCGAGACCATTTAACACAGCAGCATAGGCGCCGATATATTTTTTTATACGGTACGCATAAATATCGAGAGCAACCCCCGCATCGTTATTTCCCTCCTGCACAGCTTTAGCGATGTCGCGCATATCGCTAAAACCTGTAAGCCCGATCATTCCGCTTCGTTTATTAAGCAACGTATTTACCTGCTCCGGATCATAACCCAACTGGTTGATCAAATGAAAAATAATGGATGGATCAATATCACCTGAACGGGTTCCCATCACCAACCCGCTTAACGGGCTAAAGCCCATACTTGTATCAACTGATTTTCCATTTTTCACAGCCGCCATGCTACATCCGTTTCCCAGGTGAATGGTGATCAACTTTGCTCCGCGGTTATTTAAATATTCCATTGCCCTTTCGCATACATATTTATGGCTGGTACCATGAAATCCATAAGCCCGTATGTGCAGGTCTGTATAAAAAGATTTAGGAATAGCGTAGCGATAAGCTCTTTCAGGAAGCGTTTGGTGAAAGGCTGTGTCAAATACTGCCACCTGTTTTGCTTTCGCGAAAATTTTTTCAGCTACTTCTATTCCAAGATAATTTGGTGGATTATGCAAAGGAGCAAGCGGAAATAGTTTCTGAATTTTTTCTTTTACTTTTTTGGTGATGATGGTTGTAGCCGCAAAAGTTTCACCTCCATGAACTACCCTGTGGCCAACAGCGTCAATTTCATCCGGTTTCTTTATCACACCAATTTCAGAATCTGTTAGCAAACGAGCCACTTCCTTTAATCCTTCTTCATGATCCGCCAGGTCAACCGATCGTTTGATCACTTTTTCTTCATCCTGAAAAAATATTTTGTGTGTGATCAGGGAATTTTCCAACCCGATTCTTTCTGCAAGCCCGCTGCATACCGGTTTTTCCACCGGCATTTTAAAAAGCTGGTATTTGATGGAACTGCTGCCTGAGTTTACTACAAAAATATTCATAGGAAGATGTTTGTTGGTTTTCGCGGCTCCTGCCGGTCTTTTACTTCTGCTGACTCTGAATGGCTGTGATGATAACCGTATTGAAAATATCATCTACTGTACAGCCACGACTTAAATCATTTACGGGCTTATTCAAGCCCTGCAGCATAGGCCCGATCGCCAGGGCCCCTGTTTCACGCTGTACAGCTTTATAGGTGTTGTTGCCGGTATTAAGATCAGGAAAAATAAGCACGCTCGCCCTGCCTGCAACTTCAGAGTTGGGCAATTTCTGACTGCCTACCACGGGATCAACAGCGGCATCATATTGAATAGGACCTTCCACTTTCAGATCCGGTCTTTTTTGTTTTACAATCCCGGTCGCACTGCGTACTCTCTCTACATCCTCTCCCACTCCCGAAGTACCGGACGAATATGAAAGCATTGCAATCCTCGGCTCGATTCCAAATCGCCTGGCGCTCTCTGCCGATGAAATTGCAATCTCAGCAAGCTGCTCTGCTGTAGGGTTAGGATTAACGGCACAATCTCCAAAAACACAAACACGGTCTGGCAGACACATAAAAAAAACAGATGACACTACAGAAATACCCGGCTTCGTTTTCACAAATTGCAGCGCAGGTCTTATGGTATGTTGCGTAGTATGAACTGCACCTGACACCATTCCGTCAGCATGACCTTTATACACCATCATCGTCCCGAAGTATGAAACATCGGTCATCATATCCCTGGCCATTTCAAGCTCTACATTTTTATGCCTGCGCAGTTCATACAATGTTTGCACATAGTCTTCATAATATTCTGATTTCACAGGATCGATTATCCTGATACTGTTCAGATCAAGCGTTAAGCCAAGCCGTTTTACAGATGCTGCTATTTCCTGTATATCACCAAGTAATGTAAGCTGCACAATTTTTTGATCGGTCAAACGCGTTGCTGCTTTTAAAATCCTGTCTTCATTTCCTTCCGGTAGTACAATATGTTTGATCTCATTTCTTGCCCACTTGACTAACTGGTATTGAAACATATGCGGGGTAATTCCTTCCGGTTTGAATGTTATCATCTTTTCGTCCAATGCTTTTACATCTACATATTTTTCAAAAACATCAATAGCGAGTTGAATTTTTTTCTTGTTATCAGGTGTTATTTTCGATTG
>DATBFI010000223.1:0-6981 GCA_036558585.1 Chitinophagaceae bacterium | reverse complement strand
GAATTATTTATGATGCGCAATTCATATACTTTGGAATTAAAGCTTATCTCGGTAATAAAGAACCAGTGATACAATCTTTGAAAAGAGATGTAAATCCCTATTACAGTGATGGCATTTCCGTAGTGATGGATGCATCCGGTAAGAATACTTCCGGGTATACATTTGGGGTTAATGCAGCAGGCGCACAAATGGAAGGAATTGTAGAAGTGAATAGTGATTCTTTTAATTGGGATGCAAAATGGTATTCTGCAACAAAAATTTTTAAAGGGTTCTGGACAGCAGAATTAGCCATTCCTTTTAAATCATTACGATTTCCCAAAAATCAAACACAATGGGGAATAAATTTTATCAGGAATGATATGACCAATAATTGTTTTTCAACGTGGAACCAGGTGCCCATCCAATTCTTTGGCGCTAATTTAAATTGTCTTGGTAAAATATCTTTTGAAGATGATATGCCGCAGGTAAAAAGCAATAATGCTTTCATTCCTTATGTTTCAGCAAAGCTTGATCAGGAGCAAAAAGATTTTTCTTCTTCTGTAAATGCAGGACTTGACGCCAAGATCGCAATTAATTCTTCTTTGAATCTCGATGCAACGATCAATCCCGATTTTTCTCAAATTGATGTTGACAGGCAGATAATAAATCTTGACCGTTTCAATGTGCTGTTGCCTGAACGCAGAACATTCTTTTTAGAGAACAGCGATCTTTTTTCGAGCATGGGAATACCAAACACAGCCACCCCGTTTGTATCAAGGAAAATTGGATTAACAGACGATGGAAGAGTTGTACCTATTGTTGCAGGATTGAGACTTACAGGTAATATCAACCCTTCTTTGCGCATAGGGATCATGGATATTCAAACAGCAAAAAAATATGAACAGGCTGCCCAGAATTATTTGGTGGCAGCTTTTGACCATAAAATATTTAAGCGTTCCAATATTAGAGGAATGATCACTAACCGGCAGGAAATAATGGGCAATGAAAAAGAGATAAATAATACAAACGATTTTAATCGTGTTGCGGGTGCAGAATTTAATTTTCTGTCTGACAATACAAAATTTAACGGGCGTGCAGGATATTACTATTCATTCAATCCCGGCCGCCTTACATCTGCGGGATTTGGCCTGGCCAATGTCGGTTATACAAATAAAAGTATAAATGTTACAGCAGGCTGGTCACAAATAAATTCAAATTTTATTGCTGATGCAGGCTTCACGCCAAGATTGTATAATTATGATGCATTGAATGACACAACAGTAAGAATAGGCTATAACGCTTATAATTCAACATTCGATTATTTTTTCTACCCAAGGTCCAAAAAGACGATCAACTCAGTTGATTTCAGCATTAGGACGAATCATTATTACACTACTTCCGGCAGGTTTATTGAATTCAATGGAATTACCGGTATCGATATTTTATTTGCCAATCGTCGGGAAGCAGGAATTTCATGGACACAGAATAGTGTAAATCTTCCATTCGAGACCACCATATTTCCAGAGACAGGCAGTTTAAAAAAGGGACAGTATGATTTTGGTTTTCTGCAGTTAAAATTCATGTCAAATTTTCTTCGTCCTTTTTCATGGGGACTTACATTCGAACATGGCGGTTATTACAATGGAAAAAGAACAAGTTATATCGGGAATGTAAAATACCGGGCCCAACCGTGGGGTAATTTAGGAGTCGATTTCATTTATAATGACATTACATTAAACGATATAAATATTCATCCTTTCATTGTTAGCCCTACTATTGAATTTGCATTTTCCAATAATTTTTTCTGGACAACATTTTTGCAATACAATACACAAATAAAAAACTTCAATTTAAACAGCAGGCTGCAATGGCGGTTTAAACCCATGTCTGATCTGTTTTTGGTTTATACCGATAACTATCTCACTGATGGACTTCAGCATACAACAAGGAGTCTTGTTTTCAAGATCAGTTATTGGATAAATTAGTTTAGTGATGATTATTTATACTGCCCGTGTGCTTCTTCAATGCTGTCTGTAGCGTTCTGATAAATTCGTTCTAATAAATCATTATCATAATTATTACCATACCTAAAACACCCCCGATAATTCCGGCCACGGCATCATTGAAATCATAATGCCCTTTGCCGGTTAATTTTGAAAATAATTCAAAGCCATAACTGATTATTATTACCAGGCTTAGGGCAATAACCGTTTCCAAAATAAGTTGCCCGCCAAATAAATACCACAACAAAGCTTGCAGCACAATACCCATTGCAATACCAACAAAAAAATGTTTCCATTTATCCCGGGCTACTTTCATCCTACTAAAATTGAGTCAGTAATTTTCAAAAATATCACGCTTAAAAAATTTACACCATGCAATGTCGGCTAAAAATTTTTTATATCTTTCGAAAAGATATTGTCCTCTTTTACCCTTTATAAACGTCTTAATACTATTCATCATTTAAACTCAAAATTTATGAAAAAGTCATCCATTCTTATTGTTACATTACTGTTGTTTGGTTTTGCAACCAGAAATAATTCAATTACTGAACAGGAAAGAAAAACTGCTGTCGATCTTTTACAGCAAACAGAGCAGGGTGTTATAGATGCAGTTGCGGGACTAAGTGATGCACAATTAAATTTCAAACCGGCGCCTGACCGGTGGAGCGTACTTGAATGTGTAAAACATATTGCTATTTCAGAACAAGGTTTGCGGCATGCGATAGACAGCGCCGTACAACAGGCTGCGAACCCGGAAAAACGCAGTGAAGTAAAAGCTACTGATGAACAGGTAGTACAGATGTTGGAAAGCAGGGCACAGAAAGTAAAAACGGTCCCGCCACTGGAGCCGCAGAATACCCCGTATAAATCATTGGACGAAGCCCTGGGATCTTTTAAAACAAACCGTGCAAAACTGATCGAATATGTAAAATCAACCAATGATGACCTGCGTAATCATGTAATTACTTTTCCATTCGCGTCCTTTGACAGTTACCAGATGATATTATTTATAGGTGCACACAGTAATCGCCACACACAACAGATCAACGAAGTAAAAGCTGACCCCAATTTCCCAAAAAATTAATAACGAAGTAACCCGTTTTGTTAAAAGCCTCATATCATGGGAGGCTTTTATTTTATAATAGGGCGGAATCGGTAAACTGTCGCAAATCTCCTGTCTATTGTCGCTTTTGCACCCTAAATTATGTATATCTTATTTTCACTTTTGCAATGCAATTATGTTAGTCGTTATTTCATCATTCAATAAAAACAAAATCTATGGAAAAGATGAATTTCTCTATCAGCATCAATGCTCCGAAAGAAAAAGTATGGAACACACTTTGGGAAGACGAATCTTACAGGAAATGGACGTCTCCTTTTATGGAAGGCTCTTACGCTGTTACGGATAACTGGAAGGAAGGAAGCAAAGTTTTATTTCTCGGTCCAAAAGAAAGCGGTATGGTAAGCATGGTAGCTGAAAACAGGCCAAATGAATACATGTCATTCAAACATCTTGGCGAAGTAAAAGATGGAGTAGAAGACACTACCAGTGAACAGGCAAAGCAATGGAGCGGTGCTACTGAAAATTATACACTCGTAAAAACCGCCAAAGGCACTGATCTTAAAGTAGAAATGGAAGGCAATATCAGCAATGATTTCAAAGAATATTTTTTAAAGACCTGGCCCGAAGCATTAGAAAAAGTGAGGGAACTGGCAGAAGAATAATAATGCAATGAGTTAATTGTTTAAACGCGTTTAAGAACGGAAGGAAAAAAGTTGTATCTGCCTTTGCAGGCAGGTTTACACAATGGATATACAAAAAACGTACGAAGTATGTTGAGTAGAAAACTATTAACAAGTATAAAATGACCAATAACAAAACATTTTTTGCACCACAACTTTTTATTCCGGGTGGTGTTTCGGACATTTCATTTTATTCCAAAGCATTCGATGCAATTGAAATCAGGTTATGGAGAAACGACGATGACAGCATTCACATTGCTGAACTTTCTATTAATGGAACAATCTTTCACTTGCATGAGGAGCGACCATCAAAGGGACAACTTGAACCAAACAGAATAAAAGGCGTCACAACGCTTATAGGTCTTTTTGTTGACAATGTTGACGCGGTAATGAATAAAGCTTTGCAAGCCGGGGCAACACTTTTAAGCCCCGCTCAGGACTATGATTATGGTTATAGACAGGGAGACATTCAAGACCCTTTTGGGCATCAATGGATGATTGAAATGAGAATATAAATAATTTTTTTACAAATGAAAAATCGTCCGCTTCCGGTTATTATCGTTTCCATTCTATTTATTCTTGCTGGCTGTGTAGGGTTCGTATATCATCTGAAAGAACTTTCTGAACCAAATAATAATTTGAATGAAACACTATTGATACTTTTCCTGCGCATCTTAGCTGTAGTATGCGGACTTCTTCTGCTTTTTAGAATTAAATGGGCACGGTGGCTTACAATTGCATGGCTTATTTATCATGTCATATTGAGTGCCTTCAATTCAACATCTGAAATGATTGCACACATTGCGTTGTTGATATTAGTTTCAATTCTTCTGTTTTTACCAGTTTCTTCAAATTACTTTCGAGATAAATACAAACAATAGGCAAGAAACGATTTACAAATCAACAAACCTGCCTCAACAAAGTATTGCTGCAAGCAGGGCAACATTGAAGCAATCGGCTACGAATCGCTATTAGCAATAGTTCGGCTTGACGTTATTAATTTAGCTTTAGTGCTTAACTCCAACTTCTCAAAACAAAAACAAGCTGCAGTTCTGGATTTGACACTATAAAATATCCTACCCTTCGGTAATACCGAACGTTAGCGTGATGCTAAGAAAAATTCAAAGAATTTCAGACAAAAAATGTTTAAAAAATTAATAGATAATAAAAAGCTTGGCGGAGTTAGTTGCATTATTTGGAAAGATGGACAAGTTGTATATCAGGAAAGTCATGGATACAAGAACCTGGAGACATGTGAATTAATGACCCTTGATACCATTTTCAGAATTGCTTCCATGACAAAACCAATTACTTCAGTACTCACAATGATGTTATACGAAGAGAAGAAATTAGGTTTGTACGATCCAATAACAAAATGGTTCCCTCAATTTGGGAACATGAAAGTCTTAAAAAACCAGTCTTTGGAATATGAAAATGCGAACCGGCTCATTACTATACTTGATTTACTAACACACAGGGCAGGCTTTACTTATAGTGGATTTCTGCATGGAAAACTAAAAGATGACTACGAAAAGGCTTTGGGAGCTGACATTGATTCAGAATATACAAATGAACAATGGCTAAATGGATTGGCAAGTTTGCCTTTGGTAAGTCAGCCGGGTGAAATATTTAATTACGGCAAATCTACTGATCTATTGGGCATTCTGATCTCAACCATCGAAGGAAGATCACTGGGCAAAGTAATGCAAGAAAAAATATTTCAACCATTAGCCATGACAGATACCTTCTTTAATGTTCCAAACGACAAAAGAATTAGATGTGCCTCAAATATTGGTTATGACGAATCGGGTAATTTAGTAAATCTTGAAACGGTTCCGTCAAAAATGGCTTTCAAAGAACGTCCCGGCAATTTAGAATTTGAGGCAGGCAGCGGGGGACTTTGGTCAACCATAGGCGACTATTTAAAATTTGCAAGACTTTTTGTAGAAAACGGAAGTTCAAATGGTGTTCAGATTTTAAAACAGGAGACTATTGACTTGATGTGTACCAATCAATTAACCGCTTCACAAAGAGAACATTCAAAATTAATGGGTACATCAATCTTTAGAGAATATTATGGCTTTGGCCTGGGACTCGCTGTGGTAATGAAAGAAAATAAATATGCATCAATGCCTTGTGCCGGCTCAGTTGGATCGGTTGGCTGGCCAGGTGCATATGGTGGTTGGTGGTCAGCAGATCCGGTAAAAAAAACTGTCTCTGTATTTTTAACGCACAGTATGACAGAGCTAAAACAACTTGCACAAGGTATTGGATTTGAATTATACGAAGCAATTGATATTTTTTCAAATTATAGCAAAGAGAATACTTAACAATAATTTGAACACAAATATGAAGCCTGAACCACTAATATCGGTTTTGTGCAAGCGGGCAGAAGAATTAATTCAACGAAATTTGTATGTTTAAAAAACCTCTGCATTTTTAGGTATACAATAGTTGCTTTTAAATAACATACGCGAACTGCTAACAAAGATTACTGCGCAATCCCGGCTGAAGACTTTATATTTTAAGCGAATAATGAAAACAAATACCGCAAGCAAAACCGCACAATATATGGCATTGTTTAGAGCGGTTGAAACAGTTCAATCTCAATCGAAAAGACTTTTCGCAGACCCGTATGCAATTAATTTTTTGGATAAAAAGCTTCAACGTGTAATTAAAATTGCATCCATTCCTTTTGCCGGGAACTTTATTACTAAACTAATTCATAGAAAGGGAATTGGAGCGATTTCATCCGGCATTGCCCGAACAAAATATATTGATGATTTGCTTGAGGCCGCCGTTAAGGAAGGCTGCCAGCAGCTTATAATATTAGGTGCAGGCTTTGACACCCGTTCACTTCGTCTTGACTTTTTAAAACAAGTAAGAATTATTGAAATTGACCATCCTGATACTTCAAATTTTAAAAAGAAAATCTATCAAAATTCTATTGGTACCTTGCCAGGTAATGTGTCTTTTCTACAGGCAGACTTTAACAAACAGACCTTAGATGAAATAGCTGACATAGCGAACATTGATTTTTCGCCCTCAACAACAATTATCTGGGAAGGCGTAACAAACTACTTAACAAAGGAAAGCGTTGACAGCACATTCAATTTCACAAAAAAGTTCAATTCGCCTTTCAACATAATCTTTACTTATATTGAAAAGGAAGTATTATTTAATCCACAAAATTTTAAAGGAACAAAGCAACTTTTTGAAAATTTAAAAAAGAATGAGGAGCAATGGACATTTGGTT
>DATBFI010000222.1:0-2883 GCA_036558585.1 Chitinophagaceae bacterium | reverse complement strand
CACTTACATGCACGCTATCAGCAATACCACACCATGGTTCTATGCAAACAAAATCGGCATCCCTTGCACTCCAGACGCCGAGATAGGGAAAGCCATGAAAGTTAACTTTTAAACCGTGTGAAGTTTTACTGCTCAAAATATAAGCACTCTTCGATACAAGATGTTTAAATACCAATGCATCTTCATAAAACAACGATTTTTTCAGCGGAAGTTTATCTGTGTGTTCTATTATTTGTACAGGAGCGTCTTCGATCAATCCCTCTTTAGAAAGCGGCCACCGGCTGGCATTTTCAAAATGATTGAATTCCAAAAAATAATCTTCAAATGTTGTTCCGTTCACAAGCGGGACTTTAAAGGCAGGATGCCCGCCAACAGAAAATAACATTTCTTCTTCACCAGTATTTCTAACTGCATAGGTGACACTAAGCCGGTTGCTGTCTAATTTGTATTGTACCGAAAAAGTAAACTTAAAAGGATACTTCGCAAAGGTTTCTTCATTGCTGCTAAGCCTGAATATAATGCTCTCTTCATTATGATCTGTTACTTCAAACTCCATATCCCTTGCAAAACCATGGCGGTTTAACCGGTAGTTCTTTTTCTTGTATATATAACTATCATTCTTTAACCCACCAACAATTGGAAATAGAACAGGACTTCTCTTCCCCCAAAATTTTGGATCACCGCTCCACATATATTCCAATCCAAAATCTTTGTGGATGATACTTTGCAATTCTGCGCCCATGGTAGAAATTGCTACGCTTAATATGTTGTTTTGAAGAGAGTAAATCATAGGTCTCAGCGGATTAACGATTTTCGATTTATGATTAAAAGTTGCCCGGGATGGACAGGCGATGCTTTGTGTATTAATGCCAGGCTCATAAAATTATTTCACCACATTATTGCACATTTCAAATTTTCTTCCCATTAGTACATCACATTAGCTTATCCTCCGCATCCTCTTTAATTACTTCATCCTGTGCATTGGCTACAATAATGTTACTCATTTTACGCAAAGGGTTTTTCCTGTTCTCTTCATAGCCTGCCCTTCTCCTGATAATATCGACTGCAACAAATATGGCTTCAAGAAAAGAGCCTGGATCCGCCCTGCCTTTACCAGCAATGTCGAAAGCTGTGCCATGATCCGGGCTTGTTCTTATAACGGGTAAACCTGCTGTATAATTTACGCCTTCGCCAATAGCAAGGGATTTAAATGGGATCAATCCCTGGTCATGGTACATGGCAAGCACCGCATCGAACTGCTTATAATGGCCCCGGGCAAAAAATGCATCAGCACTATAAGGCCCGAATACAAGCATATTCTGTTGCCGAACATCTTTAACAGCTGGTTTAATAATTGTTTCTTCTTCCGTGCCAATTAATCCTTCATCACCAGCATGAGGGTTCAAACCAAGCACTCCCATTTTTGGTTTGTCAATACCAAAATCTTTCTGCAGGCTTGCCTGCAATACTTTTAGCTTTGAAACAATATTATCCTTGGTAATATGCTCTGCAACCTCTTTTACAGGCAGATGCTCAGTAACCAGCGCCACACGAAGGTTTGAAGCAGTCATCAGCATTACTACCTCGGGCACATCAAACACAGCCCTGAGATAAGGGGTATGACCACTATAATTAAATGTGGCAGACTGAATATTGTTCTTATGGACAGGCGCTGTAACTAAAGCCTGTATCTGGCCGGCTTTTAAGGCCTGCACCGATTGCTGCAATGATATAAGGGCATATCTCCCGCCAATTTCAGTTAATTGCCCGGGCGTAATGTGCACTTCTTCATCCCAGCAATTGTACACGTTTATTTGTTTCACATTTATTTTGGAAAAATCCTTAATGGCCTGGTATGAAAAGTTTATATCAGGCAATACTTTTCGATAAAAATTCACACATTTGTTGCTTGCAAATATCACGGGTACAAACAGATCGTTGATGCGGCTATCTGTTAAACTTTTAATGATCAGCTCAATACCAATTCCGTTTACATCTCCACAACTAAATCCAATAACAGGCTTTTGCAATTCCTGACCCATAGAAATATTAATTTGTTGGTAAAAATAAGCATTCTCTTTTTTAGGAATAAGACGTGATTGACTATGTTGAGCCAGGAGGTCTGAATAAAGCATTTAGTATCCCTGTTTCTCTGGAGGACTCTTGTACTTAGAAATCATGAATTAGATGGAATTAAAAATACAACTACAGGCTTTGAATCCTGTAACTTGCAATTTTTAAAACTTCTTTTTTTTCTTTCAGCAGCTATTAATTATTTTGTATCAATTTACTCATCACTATAAACCTAATCGTATGAACACTGTCATTGTACCCGTAGATTTTTCCGACACATCGCTTAATGCCGCACGATACGCGGTGAAGTTGTTAGCCGGTCATCCTGGTGTTGAGATGATTCTTTACCACATGTTCACAAAACCTAATGAGGAGGAAAACAGTATTGAGAATATCGAAAATCTTAAGAATGAACTTTCGCAAAATGAATCTGTCAATATAACTACATATACGGAGCAGGGTGGTGATTTTGTGGATGAACTTGAAAAACTTACGCGTCACCGGGAGGCAGATTTGGTGATTATGGGAATTACCGGCCGTTCTTCGCTTCAGCAAATATTTATGGGCAGCAATGCATTAAAAATGGCAGAAAATAAATTTTGCCCTGTGATGATCATTCCGCCTAACTGCCAGTTCAGGGATGTAAAAAATGTACTCCTTACTTCTGATCTTAAAAATGTAGTGAGCACAACTCCATCAGTCCCTATTAAAAAAGTACTGAAAACTTTTCAGCCTAAGCTGCATATCGTAAACGTGAATGAAGACACATATATAGCGCTTAGTGAAGAGCATGAAGCTGAAAAAGAGAAA
>DATBFI010000221.1:0-2871 GCA_036558585.1 Chitinophagaceae bacterium | reverse complement strand
TACTTACCATCTCAGGCATTGCAGTCATTTTCACTTTCTTTGCAGCCAGTGTTCCAATAATGCCACCAATTATAATTCCGCCAAATATCCAGCCATAGTTATGAAGATTATTGCCTTCCTCATCCTTGTATAAAAAAATAGTTCCGAGGATTGCAATTGTCATTCCTGTTGCAGCAATTAAATTTCCCCTCCTTGCAGTAGCAGGATTGGAAAGCATCTTTAAGCCAATGATGAATGTAATAGCTGCAATGAGATAACAAAGTGTAAGGATATTTAATTCCATAAATGATTATTGTAAATCCGAATGTTGAAGATCTAAAATTCGAAAAGGAATGTATTTTATAAATAAAAATTAAAATAATGGAATACTGAGAATCAAATCTTCGTTCCTATTTCTAATTTGATATATTGAAAGCTCACACAAATCTCTTACTCTTAAAGAAAATCTTTCGGTTCTCTCTCCTAATCATATTTCTTTTGATTTTTTCCCATTTGCATTTATTGTAGCTGTTTTTTTGATCCGGGCTTTTCCAGTTTGAAAATTATTTCGAATTTGTCTTTTGACTTTTAGATTTTGCTTTAAACATTTCCAGCATCCGGTCCGTAACTACAAATCCGCCAACTACGTTCAACGTTCCCAGTATCACGGCAAGAAATCCCAGTATCAATGCGAGGTAATTGCTACTTTCTGCCTTTCCCATTATGATGATGGCCCCAATAATCACAACACCATGAATTGCATTTGCACCGCTCATTAATGGCGTGTGTAAAACACTGGGCACACGACCTATTACTTCAACACCCAAAAAAATCATGAGTATTACAATGTAGATATATTCCTGGTGCTGATAGATCCAGTCAAGCATATAGTGTGTCTCCTATATCCTCCGACGAAGACGGAAGGATTTTTTATTTTGAATTTTATAAAAAAATGAATGATAAGATAGAATGTTCATTTTGTTCAGTAAAAAATCAGGATGCACAAGTGATCCCGGTTAACCGGGAAACCAGATGCGATGAAATGCAGTAGTCAGGCTCATAAAAAATCTTCTTCAAATTCATTTTCTAACTAAGCTCTTCACCCATTCGTGTACCACTTCTCCATTATATGTGATGCATGTTCCTTTTACCAGATCGTCATTAAAGTTCAAATTGATAACTCCTTCCTTATTAATAATAAGTTGCAAAAAGTTAAGTATGTTTTTGCCATACAACTTACTTGCATCTGATGGCATTTGTGAGGCGAGATTACTGTTGCCAACAATCGTCACACCATTATATTGTATAGTTTGATTATTTATTGTTTTTGAGGTATTGCCCCCTGTGGCTGCTGCAAGATCGATAATAACAGAACCATGCTTCATTTTCTTTAATGCATCCTCTTCAATAAGGCAGGGTGCAGGCTTCCCGGGAATCTGTGCAGTAGTAATAACCACATCAGCCTTTATGGCAGCTTCAGCGATTTTCTGTTGTTGTTTTTGCCTGTACTCTTCACTTTGTTCCACCGCATAACCACCCGCCTGCGATGCGTCGGCAGCACCCTCAACTTCAATAAACTTTCCTCCCAGACTCATCACTTCTTCTTTAACGGCAGGCCTGGTATCGAATACTTCGACCACTGCGCCAAGACGTCTTGCTGTGGCAATTGCCTGAAGACCCGCCACACCTGCACCAAGTATCAGCACTTTCGCAGGCGGTATACTACCGGCAGCGGTAATGAACATGGGAAAATATTTAGGATATAAGGAAGCTGCGAGTAATACGGCTTTGTATCCTGCAATGTTTGCCTGGCTGCTAAGTACATCCATGGTTTGCGCACGTGTGGTACGCGGGATCATGTCAATACTAAAAGTAGTGATGCCTTTTGTGGCCCATTGCTGCATGAGCGGATAATTAATCAATGGCTGATATATGCCTAATGCAATTGTACCCGGCTTTATATCATTCACATCATCAAGAGTGAATGGATGGATTGAAAGAAGAATATCAGATTGCTGTAAAACCTCTTTTCGTGAAGCAAGCTGAAATCCCTTTGCAGCATAAATTTCGTCATTGGCAAAGGCATTGATCCCCGCATTTTTTTCAATAAGGATATTTACTTTTTGCTTTGCTAATGCCTCAGCCTGTTCAGGTAAGAGCGATACCCTGTTTTCTGCCTGGGGTTCTTTTAAAATGCCTGCCGTCATGTTCTGTAATTATGCTGCTAAATTTTGGTTTTGCGCAACCTACAAAAAATAATGATTACACTCAGCTAATTTTTTAAGATGATGTGGGAATTAATGTGGAAATGTGAAAATATACAATGGTGCCAATGTGCTAATGCAAATGAAGGGGTACAAAAGGATTTTATCGTACGATTGCGAAATAAATTAAAGTTCTGTTCGTGCGCTGTGATCCTGCATTGGTTTCAATTTCGGATCCTGAAGCTCCCGGCTTTTATTAAAGAAGCTATTCGCTTTTATTAAAACCGTATTGTAAAATGTTGTTTTACCTTTTGTTCCGTGCGGAAGAAAACAATACCGATAAAGAACAAGTCAATGCTTAAAGTAACTGATGCATGCTGTTTTATATATTCCCATGCCTCTTCCATTTCCCTGCTCCAATGTATATCATCCAGGACAACAATGGAATGTTCTGAAGTTTTTGGAAGTATTTCTTTAAAATAGTTTATAGTTGGTTCTTTACGGTGATTGCCATCAATAAAAGCAAAATCAATTACCGGCAATTCTTTGACCGTTGGAATTAATATGGAATCAAAGTTGCCCTCTATCAATTCTATATTACTTAATCCAAGTTGTTGAAAATTTTCCTTTGCAATTTCAGCTATGGCTTTTGCACCTTCTATTGTTACAACCCTATGATCTTTGTTCA
>DATBFI010000220.1:0-11575 GCA_036558585.1 Chitinophagaceae bacterium | reverse complement strand
GTATAATTTATCTTCAATAATTTGCATCGCTCAGTTATCTTGTCATTCACTGTTCCCTGAGCTGCAATACCACTTAAGTCTCCTTTAATATCAAGGAGCAGCACCGGCACACTGGCATCGCTTAAATATTCACTCACCAATTGCAATGTTTTTGTTTTACCGGTCCCGGTAGCGCCCGCAATAAGCCCGTGGCGATTCATTGTTTTTAAAGGCAGCAACACATCAGCTCCAGTAACAACTTCACCATTTAACATAGCACAACCTAATTTCACATGTTCTCCTTTAAATGTATAACCCTGTTGTATTGTTTGTAAAAATTGATCCTGCGATGACATGGCAAAAGTTTTTTGGAAAGATAAAAGATTTGATTGAAGTTTTGCGACCCGTGGGTAATAATTCATAAGGTTGTCTGCATTTATAAAATCGCATGCAGGCCTTGCACCAATAACTCTGCGTAATAATGATCAGAACCCAAAAGAGAGTGATACCAACCGAATGTGCATTCATACAGGCTGATAACGAGCGATGTTATAAGTACAAAAGCACACACACACTAAAAAATGCATTGTTATTCCCATCAATTTTGGTAATTTTCTAATGCCAAATCAGCTACTATGAAAGTCTTTCTTTTCGTGCTTGCCTGTGTGCTGTTGTCTGCAACTTACTTCCATAAAAATTATGTTGAAAAAAACCAAATTACAGTTGAGGCCGCAAAACAAAAGGTATTTGCTGAAAAGCAACGCTATGCTTTTAGTTGCAGCCCGGATCTTTCACTGATTGACTTTACAGAGATTTCAAACGAAATTCCACTGCTGCCAGGTTGGGGAAATTACAATATGCCTGTTACCACCGCAAACGACAGTGCCCGCATATATTTTGAGCAGGGAATAAATATGTATTATGCATTTCATATAATTGAAGCACTTGCATCTTTTGACAAGGCTGTAAAATTTGATACCAAATTTGCGATGGGTTACTGGGGAAAGGCTTTAGCTTATGGACCAAATATAAATGATATGGGTTATAATGCATCGCCGGATGCATTGGCAGCTGCTAAAATAGCAAAAGAGTTAAGTGCTAATTGCGCAACTGTTGAAAAAGGATTGATAGATGCTATCCTGGTAAGATATTCTCCCGATACAACGCAAACGCGTAAATATTTAAATGAGCTATATGCGGATGCGATGATGAAACTGTATCAGCAATTCTCAAACAATGCGGATGTTGCTGCATTATATGCAGACGCGCGAATGGTGCAGCATCCATGGGATTTATATGATAAGTATGGTAAGCCAAAAAAATGGACGCCGCAAATAGTTGAAATACTTGAAGCCCTGTTAAAATTATCTCCTGATCATCCCGGCGCCTGCCATTATTACATTCATGCTATAGAAGGCTCCACCCATCCTGAGAAAGGACTTGAAGTTGCAGCAAGACTGCCCGGGTTAATGCCAGGCGTGGCCCATCTGGTACATATGCCTTCACATATTTATATTCGTTCAGGATATTATAAAGAAGGTGTTGAATTAAATGAGAAGGCAGTTAAGAGTTATTACAGTTATCTTGGCAATTACTCGCCGGTTGTAAATAATTCCGTGCTCTACTTAGTACATAACCTGCACATGCAGGCTACCTGTGCAGGGATGGACGGGCGCTTTGCAGATGCAATGAAAATTTCAAATGACTGTAAAAAAAGTATTGACAGTAATTGGATGGACAGCGGCGACTATATAGCTGTATATGCACAATACTTATATATGACGCCATATTTTACATTGATTCGTTTTGGCAAATGGAATGAAATTCTTAATACATCGCCTGTTCCCGAAACGCGTGTTTACGCAAACCTGATCTGGCATTATGGAAGAGGACTTGCATACGCACGTGAACATAGTTTTGAAAACGCAAATGCGGAGCTCGAATTATTGCGGGCAGACATGCAACATGCACAACTCCAGGAGCACCCTGCTGCATTTAATCCTGGTATTGCCGGTGCTGAAGTAGCAGAAAAAATATTAGACGGGGTGATAGCAGAAGAACGGGGTGACCTTGAACAGTCAATCACTTTGCTGAAAGAAGCGGTAGAAAAAGAAGATAATATGTTGTACAATGAACCAAAGGACTGGGTGCATCCTGCAAGGCAATACCTGGGAAATGTTTTAATTAAAGTAAACCGCTATGCGGCAGCCGAAAAAGTTTTTCGTGAAGATCTGGAGGTAAATCCAAACAATGGCTGGTCGCTGACAGGAATGGTAACTGCACTGGTTATGCAAGGCAAAAAAAGGGAAAGTAATGCAATACAGCAGCAATTAAAAACTTCTTTTGCAAGATCCGATACGAAAATAATTGCATCAGTTTTTTAAACAGCCTATTTGATTGTACCTAAATAATTACCAAACAAAAAAATAAATTTTTACTGTGAATTTCATTTTGCCTACCATAATTATGTTACCTTCCTTGCAATTACACAAAGAGTTTTTTAAATTTATATGCTAACTAAAAATCTTTACTAATTTAAACATACCCGAAATGAAAAAGCTCGCCATCCTGATGCTCGCATCGTGTTGTATTATCATCCACAAGCCATGCGATGCACAGCTCATGAAAAAAATCAAAGACAAAGTTTCACAGGCAACTAATAAAGTGCTTAACACAAAAGAGCCCCAGACCTCTCAAACAAACGATGGTTCAAGTAATGGAAGCGGACCGACAAATAAAGGAGGGGCCGGTCTAAAAAACACGCCTCCACCTGATGTAAACCAGCAAATTGCTGATGCAGAGCAAGCGTACCAGGGAAATAAATACAGCGATGCACGTTATTCTCTCGGGCAGGCATTAATGAGTATTGAGATCCAACTTGGCCGTGAGCTTTTAAGATCATTACCTTCTGATGTTAACGGCATACCGAAAGATACAGCGCAAGATAAAGTAATGAGCACACAATGGGGATGGGGCAATCTTACCATACAGCGTGTGTACTATGATGGTAAAGACAAACAAGTGACGGTTACTATTGGTAATAACGGGTTTTATGCCGGGCTCGTAAATGTTTATTTCAACAGTGCTTATGTACAGGCGGATGCAAACCAGCAAAACGTAAAGCAAACCAAACTGAAAAATTATAAAGCCATTATACAATATGATGAGCACAAAGGATATACTTTGATCGTACCGATAGGACAATCTTCAATGATCGTTTGGGAGTGCGTAAATTTTGCAAATGAAGATGAAGTGATGAATGCGGCAGGGAAATTCGATATTGATGAAATTAAAAAGAAACTTGGCGAAAAATAATCAACAACTAAAAACTTATTTTATATGAAGAAGATAACCTTGGTTTTTTCAACTATATTTTTGGCCTTAATTGTTTCGGCGCAAACAGATTTTAAATCTAACGTAGCAAGTGCGCGCAGCGCTTATACAGCGGGTAAACTTGAGGATGCTCACTTTTCCCTGCAACAGGCTATGGGAGAACTTGATATTATTATAGGAAAGGAAGTATTGAAAACTCTACCGACACAGCTTGAAGGTTTAAATTCAAATTCGAAAGATGATAACGTTACTGCTACTGCAGGATTTATCGGTGCAACGATTCATCGCAGTTATGGTGACACGACAAAAGGAGCGGAAATAGAAATTATCAGCAACTCTCCTTTACTTGGTACGCTGAATGCTTTTCTAAATATGCCAATTCTTGGTGGTATGATGCATGATGAAAATACAAAAATCCTGAAAGTGCAGGGCTATAAGTCCCGCCTTGAAAGAACCGATGCCGGCAATGGCAAGTATAATTATAAACTTGATATTCCTTTTACAAACGCATTACTTACTTTAAATGCAGATAAAAGTAACGAAGCAGAAATTACAAATATGGCAAATAAAATTCCGCTGCAGGATATTGCCAAACTTATACAATAATCTAAACTTCCACAGGAGGCTTTCTTCCGGGTTGAAGACAAGCCTCCCTTTAATAATAAAAAAAGCGAAGTTGCATAACAAACGCTCCTATGGTGCTTAAAGGTTACCTTACAATCACAGCTAATTCTTAGCAAGTTTTGCTTCCGGTGAACTCTTCACAGGTTTTAAAGTGTGAAGAAAATTATAAATCGCTTTAAGATCATTGTCACTCATATATTGAAAGCTTCTCCATGGCATTTCGCTGTAAGGAATTATTTTTCCTATCCGAAAACGATTAATAAAATCCTGCTGTGACCATCCAAAAATACGACCTGTTGAGTCCGGTGTTAAATTGGGTGACACCAAACCCTTTGCAAACTCATTGCCTCCCGCAAAAGGTTCACCAATATATTCGCCTGCCATATCGCGCCTGGTATGGCACCCGTTACAATTGCCAATACTCATAGTGAGATATTTTCCATAAGCTGCAGAAGAATCTCTCTGTACAGATTTCGGAACATTACCATCAGGCCCTACGGGTTTTACAAGAAATGCTTTTACCAGGTTACCCGTTAAATTTAAATCATTATCCGGCACTTTATTATGCACGGGTTTTTGGGCGCCGAGATAAGAAATAACAGCTGTAAGGTCTTCGTCACTCATATTGTGAAAAGGCATAAAGTCATACACCGGGTCTCCATTGGGATGTACCCCATAACGTAATACACGTGCAATTTCTGCGTCAGTATAGCTACCGATACCTGTTTCCTTGTCCGGTGTGATATTCTTTGAATAAATTTTACCTACCGGTAGATCGAACAATACGCCACCGGATAACGATACATTTAATCCTAGTTTAATTAGTGAATCATTATTGGCTGTACTATGGCAATCTATACAATGCGCAGGACCATATATCAGTTCTTTTCCACGAGCTATTAAATTACTATCCGTTGATGCCTTTATATCAGGGTAAGGCGCCTCAAATTTTAGATTTTGGCGTGAGGCTGTAACAACCGTTATTGCTAATACAAGGAGGAGTAGTATAATGCCTGTCCATTTAAGAATTTTCTTTACCATGGTGTTTAATTTGCAGTGAGTTTATTGATTGTAGTTAAGATTATATTTTATTTTGATTTAGCAAATTAAAAGGTCAGGAAGGGCCTTGCAATGAGACCTGGTATGAATTGACAGAAAGCGGTAATGAAATGCTTAATTTGATTTAGTTAACAAGTATCGTGAAATAACATGTGTAACTCGGTTGATCTATTCCGGAGCCTAAGAAAATCAGGAAGAATCAATTGACAATAAAGATTCTGTTTAGAGGTAAATTTCTCCTCAGAAATGTAAGCGATGGGTGAAATTTTCTACAAATAGTGTCAATATGATGAATATGCAAGTGTTCCGTTTCTTGTTAGGGCATAGAAAATTAAAGAAAGTATCTATTAACATTGGGGCAAATATATTAAAAAGACGATCCGGGAGCTATGCTTATTTAAAAACCAAAAATGTGTTCATAAATTTTATCTTTAACCTAAGAGAATTTTATAATAATTGCCCCTATTTTTGTAAATAACGAAAACAATAATCAGCTTTATATTTTGCAGAATGAAAGGTTAGCTTAATTTAAAAATTTCTTTCAACGTTCGACCCACCTTTTTTAAACAATTTTACTAAGTATTAAAAACTCCCGGAGGAAGGAAACTAATGCTTACTGTTATTATCCCTGCTTTGAATGAAGAGCTAACTATTGCAAAAGTTATACATTTCTGTAGTAGCCATCCTTTAGTAAATGAGATCATTGTTGTAGATGATAAATCGGAGGACAATACAGCCGCTATTGCAAAGAGTGCGGGTGCCAGGGTGGTTACAAGTGAAGTAAGAGGCAAGGGAATTTCAATGAGAGACGGTGTAAATGCCGCAACAAATGAATTGCTTATTTTTCTGGACGGAGATATTGATCCATATCCCGCGGAAACCATCACGCTGCTTACAGAACCGCTTTTGTTTAATGAAGCAGATTTTGTAAAGGGAACTTTTGGCCGCAACGGGGGGCGTGTAACAGAACTCGTTGCCAAACCCTTATTAAATATTCTTTATCCCGGTCTTGCAAATTTTTCACAACCGCTAAGCGGGATGATTGCCGGTAAAAAAAGTTTTTTTGATCGCATTAAATTTTTTAATGATTATGGCGTAGACATCGGCATCCTGATTGACATGTATTTGATGAAGGCGAGAATTAAAGAAGTAAACATAGGCTATATCGAAAACAAAAGTAAACCATGGGAATCGCTCGGCAAAATGAGCAAGGAAGTAGCAAAAGCTATTATTACAAAGGGAATGCAGCAACTTCCGGAAGAAATTACAGAAGAAGAGGTAAGATCAATAGAAGAGATCAATCGCCAAATGAATTATGCATTACAGGAGAACTTGTCTGGTTTTAATAAAATGGCCATATTCGATATGGATGATACCATTTTAAAGGGACGATTTATTGATATGTGTGCAAAGAGATTTGGCTTTACAGCACAATTGGAAGATTTGCGCGAGCAGGAAACAGATTCTATCATTTTAACAAAGAGAATTGGTCTTCTGCTGAAAGGAAAAACGATTGATGAATTACTTGATGTAATACATAGTATTGATATGGTAGATGACATCAGGGAGGTAGTTGGTGCTTTAAAAAGGAAAGGTTATATTGTCGGTATTATTAGTAATAGCTATACGATAATTACTAATTATGTAATGAAGAACATTGGAGCAGATTTCACTTATGCCAATCAAATAGAGTTTTTTGATGGCAAGGCCACGGGCGAAGTAGGTACACCGTCTTATTTCTTTGCATCGCCTGACAGCATTTGCGGCCATTCTTACTGTAAAACCAATGCAATGCAATATGCCTGTGAAAAATATAATGTGCACTTTAAAAATTGTATAGCTGTTGGAGATGGTAAAGACGACAGGTGCATAGTAGGACACGCAGGAAAAGGTTTTGCATTCTGTACCACGGATGAGCTCTTAAAGAAAATGGCTAATGAGCACATCACTGAAAAAAGTTTTCAATCCCTGTTAACTCATGCAATTTAGAAACCCCTTTTTCCATTTAAAAAAATGAAGTCATGCCAAACAGTGTTTATAACGTACTTGTTCCGGTAGATTTTTCTGCCCGCTCAAAATGGGCAATTGCGAAAGCAATAGAGCTGGCAAATTCTTTTAGATGTAATATCCACCTGGTACATGTAGTATCATACTTTGCAATACCAGTGGTGGGTGGCGACGTAGGATATACGCTGGGGTATAACGTTTCAGCAGACATGGAATATGCAAGCAAAAGATTGAAACAGTTAAAAGAGCAGTATCAGCATCATGTATGCGGCGGCGGCAAAATTGAGATAAGTATACTAAACGGCAACCCGCAAACAGAGCTAAAAAAATATATTGAACAATACCAAATGGACCTGCTTATAAAAGGTCTTTCAAAATTTAATCTCCTGCACCGTATTTGGTCAACAGTTTCTATAAGCAGGCTGGTACGCAAAACCAACATACCCGTTCTCGCCGTGCGCTCAAGCGGGTTAGTATGTCATTTCAAAAAAATAGTATTGCCCGTTCATGATGAAATACCCATGCGAAGAATACGCCTCGCAGCTGCTCTTGGCCGTCATTTTAAATCTACCATCTATATTTTATCAGTAAAAAATAGCGCAGGACATCATTTACCTCTGTTGAGTGAAACGCTCGAAATAATACAAAGCCTTACCACCATACCCGTTCAATCGATAATGCTTGAAGGAAAAAATCTTGCACAGGCCACACTCGATTTTTCAAAAAAGATAAATGCCGATCTGATCATGATCTCCTCTATAAAAGAATTTTGCCTGCCGGGCTTTTGGAATAAGTTTACAAAGAGATTACTTTCTTATAAATCAAGCATCCCTGTAATAACAGTTGATCACAAAGAATAGATCCCGTAAAATCAATATAAGAGGCACATTAAAGAAATCAGCGAACACAAATAAAAAGCCCTGGTAGAAACCAGGGCCGAATTATAATGCACATGAGAAAAAATTTATTGCTGACCACCCGTATTTACGCGATTCTGTTCATCATCGGCGCCTGATGATCTCCTGCGTGGTTGCTGTCCGGTGGTTTTACCAAAACGATAAGTGAATGTAAATATCAATCGGCGGTTATCCCATGCAGTATGAATTTGCGTGACTCCTTTATTCAAATCTGTACTGCCGTTAAATCGCATAAGGTAAAGCGGGTCTCTCGCATTTATCTTTATAGAACCTTTGTTTTTCAGAATTTGCTTGCCGGCACCTAAAGAAAACATTCCTCTTCCTTCTGCAAGAATAGCGCTGCTGATAAGATTTTCTGAATTATAAAAACCACTTAATTCTGCGGTCCATCCTTTACTAAATGTAAACTGGTTACTGAAATTTCCGGTGAAAGCAGTAACACTTACATCAATGTTCTCATTATCAATAACACCTTTATAGTGGTTATTAAAAACATTTCCAAACAGGTTAACTGACCACCACTTTGTAAGCTTCGCGTTATAGTTAACGGATAACCCGATATTTTTATTGGAAGCTATGTTTTCTTTTGTTTGATAGGTTGTGTAATTTGAATCACCCGGTTCTTTTCTTGTAATAAGTACATCATTGATAATATCAGAAATGGTTGTGTAATTCGCCGATACATTCAACGATCCTTTATAATTGTAACTCAATTCAATGTTGTGGCTAAACTGCGGCTGTAGTTCCGGGTTGCCCTGGCGGTAAGTATAACGATCCAACTGGAACTGGAACGGATTCAAATCTTCGTAATCGGGCCGCTCAATTCTTCTGCCATAAGAAATAGCAACTGTGTTGTTATCATTTAATTTGTAACTAAGATAAGTGGTAGGAAACAATTTGGTATAATTCTTTTTAAAAGAGCTGTCCTGGTTTTTACTTGACTGATTCCCGTTCGAAATAGTTTGCTCTGCACGCAATCCTAATTGCACACTAAGCTTTTTAAACTGCTTTTGCAGATTTACATATGCTGCATTAATATTTTCTTTATAAATAAAATGATTGCTCCTGTCATTATCTGTTAACCATTTATCAGCAGGTGCATCATACTTTGTGTATTGAGCATCATTATCGGTTTTTACATAACTTATTTTGATACCAGCTTCAAGCGTTGCATCTTTTTTTAAAGGATGTTTATAATCGCTCTTAAAACTAAAAATATCGATATCAGATGGCAGGTAACCGTTTAATAAAAAAGGATCTTCGGAAGGCTTATTATCTGCATCGTATAAATAATTGTAAGAATACTGGTAACCTGTTGTTCTGTAAAAAATATAGTCCGCATCGGCAGAAATTTCCCTGCCTTTATTCAGCTTTTGCTGAAGGTTTAAGTTAAAGCCAATATTGGTCCAGGGTTGTTTTGTTTGCGATTGGGCATCGTTGTATTGTACAAACTGGTGCAGGCTATCATAGATATTAGCGGTACCGTTTGATGTAAATTTTGTTTTCTCAACAAAGCCATTTACAGTGAATCCAAGCGTTGTTTTGTCACTCGCAAAATAATCCATACCTGCTTTAAAATTGTTGAAACGCCCTGAAAACCTGCCAAAAGTATGTTGTTCCACATACCGGTTAAAGGGCAAACTCCTGTCTTCTCTTAAATACCTTGTGATAGTTATATCGTTAAAACCCTCCCAGTAAGAATAGCCGTAGTTGCCAAAAAAATTTGTTTTCCCTTTGCGCCAGTTGAAGTTGACACTATTTGTATTCTTAAAGTATTTGGCAATAATAGCGCTTGTTGTAACGCTGCCATTAAAACCATTATTTATATTCTTCTTTGTTTTAAAATTGATTACACCTGAATTTCCTGCTGCATCATATTTTGCAGGAGGTTGTGTCATAATCTCAATTTGGTCTAACTGGTTTGAGGGCATGTTTCTTAAATAGTTTACAAGATCCTGACCACTTAAATAGGCGGGCTTGCCGTCAATAAAAATTTGTACGCCCTGTTTTCCTTTTAAGGTAATGTTCCCATCATTATCAACTGTTACGCCTGGGGATTTTTCCAGCACTTCTAATGCAGAGAGGCCTGTATTGGTTGGCGATGCATCCACATTCACAACAGTTTTATCGATCTTCGTTTCTACAAGCGGTCTTGTGGCAGAAACACTTACATTATTTAATGATTGTGTTGCTGCCATTAACTGGATATCTCCGGCATTTACGTTTTGCTTATCCGCAGTAATAGCAAAAGCTTTACCGGTTAATTTATTGTAACCAATCGCATCAACCCTTAACAGGTAACTATCATTTTTAATCTTTTCAAATTCAAATAATCCTGTTTTATCTGTTATAGCAATTTTTACAACTGATGTGTCTTTGACTTTCACCAGGGTAACGGTAGCAGCTTCAACTGCTTTATTGTCCGGTGATTTAATAAATCCTGATATTTTACCCTCTTGCTGGGCATGAACATCTGTGTAAAAAACCAGTGCAGCAAAAACAATTATTGAGTAGTAGATTTCTTTCATAAAGCGGCCAGGTTTTAGTGATTGTACGTTTTTTTTCGTAGATGCTAATTTGAGTATCTGTTTCCAAGCAGAAATGCAAAAAATGGATAAACGGGATTTAAAAAATTTTACCGGAAACCATTTATCACTTTTCAACTGCAACATTAATTGCAACGTTTACGGTTTGTAAATGTTACTCTTATGACAGCGGAAAATTGATGAAGGCAATAGTCGTGGAAAGGAGAAGCAGAGAATTTTACTATTATTTATATTAACTGGATCTGTAATAATTTTTAGAGAATTATTCTTCAGTTGACTGACGCCAACAGTTTCCATTTCTGTTGATGCGTCGCAATTGAAGAGGTCACGCCATTGGAGGTCGGGTAAGCAAGAGTATTGCGGCCCAAGATTTTCCCAGAGCAGTACGTCGGACCCTCATATCATACGGCTCTTGTTATTCAATCATTATACATTTAAAGTCCGCCTGCCAATGTGTAAACAATTTTGGACATAATTGCTGTTTCGGTTTTAGCATCGCTATGACTTTTACTAGTAACCTTTTAAACTTCCTTTGTTTTTGTTCATGGCACACAGACATTGCGGTGAAATTAACCGGATACCAAATAAGCTTATTCTTTCGGGTATTTATCGTTCCATTCTTTCATTAGCTTATCGTAATTATCAGGATCAAGTTTCTGAATGATAAAATCAAGTTTTTCTTCTTTACGGTCATCCCCTTCCTTAGATTGCGGCGAACCGACATAAAACAAAATTGAAAGTCCTGCTACCTGCCATATCAATTGCAAAAACTCCGACTGCCAGTTTTCCATAGTATCTCTCATCATTTGTGCAAGATACTCGGCAACTATTATTGGCTGTCCATGTGCCATCTGTTCGTTTTTGAAGGTCTCCCATCCAAACGTCCAATGCAGTATTATCGAAAGCAGAAATAAGCCAAGTGTTACCCACAGGTACCCTTTCTTTTTCCAGGGATTCTTTTGAAATGTTGAAGTTGCCATAGTTTTTTTTCCAATAAACTAAAAACTATATGCCAGCCTCCCTTTTCCGCAATGTCTCTTGCCATTGCTTTGCCCGCCGGAAGGAAAATAAAGTTATTGTCAATATCCTCAACTAAACACAAAGCCTTGG
>DATBFI010000219.1:0-10785 GCA_036558585.1 Chitinophagaceae bacterium | reverse complement strand
CAACAAAAAATAATTCCACCCTTGATAATGCCCTAATGATTATTCTTGGCCTGGAAAATTTCACGCAATTTCCGGAGATTGTAAGTCATCATGAAAAAGGAACAATTCCGCCTACGGTGATGTGGGGCAGCTGTCCAACAGTATTCGATACGACGCAGGCTCCGCATGGTAAACATACCGCATTCATGTGGGAGAAGGTGCCATATCGCCTGAATGACGATCCCTCGAATTGGGACAGGGAAAAAGATATTCATGGGAAGCAAATGCTTGATCTATGGACCAAATATGCGCCTAACCTTGAGCATGATGTTATTGACTGGTTTACACAAAGTGCCCTGGATACCGAAAGAACATTTCCCAACATGCGCGAAGGGGACCTTCTGGTAGGCGCATTTACGAATGGCCAGGTTGGTTATCATCGCCCTTTTCCCGGTGCTGGTCATTACCGCGGTCACGTAAAAGGACTTTACCTGTGCGGATCTTCTTCGCATCCCGGAGGAAATATTACTGGTCTCCCCGGTTATAACTGTGCACAGGTTATTTTTTCTGACATGAACTTACCTGCGCCATGGGCGCCGCTTCCCGCTGAAGAACATTTAAAAAAATTATGTTGATTAATGAAAAAAGGTATAACCATTATTGCAATTACAGTCCCGATGTTGTTATTTTTCTTTAGCTCCTGTAATTCAAAAAAATCTTCCGATAATAATTCTATTCATGCAGATTCTGTAACAATTGCACAAGGCAAAGCTGCTTTTGCCGATAAATGTACCGGTTGCCACAATTTTATTGAAGATGGTATCGGACCTCAATTAGCGGGAATTACATCCCGGCAATCAGTTGAATGGATAAAAAATTTCATCAAGAATCCGAAACACGTAATCGATTCCGGTGATACCACTGCACAAAAGCTTCTTAAAGAGTATAAGACAATAATGCCTTCATTTGGCTATTTACCCGACGAAGAAATCAATGCAGTAATTGCATTTATACACATTCAAAAAAAACGTGAACGAAAACCGGTAACCATAGACAGCAATTACATAAAAAATCCAATACCCGACACCATTAAATCTTCTGACCTGGTGGTTAGCCTGGACCTTATAATACAAATTCCTCCATCATCTTTAGATTCACCTTTAACAAGAATAACAAAACTTGACTATGAGCCAGAAACAGGCGACTTATTCATTCTGGACCTGCGCGGTAAACTCTATAAGCTTCAAAATGGCCTGCCAAAAGTTTATATGGACATGGCCACGTTAAGACCTAAATTCATCCATCAGCCAGGATTGGCTACAGGCTTTGGCAGTTTTGCATTCCATCCAGAATTCGCAAAAAACGGACTTTTATATACAACTCATGCTGAACCGGCCAGTGCAGGCAAGGCTGATTTTGATTATGCCGATTCTATTCCTGTCGTATTACAGTGGGTGTTAACCGAATGGAAAACTGATCCCGCAGCTTTCCCGTTTTCAGGTAAAGGCCGTGAAATGTTGCGCATCAATATGCCTTCGGATGTTCATGGAGTTCAGGAGATCACTTTTAACCGGTTTGCAAAGCCGGGAGATGAAGATTACGGCCTATTATACATAGGGATTGGAGATGGCGGCAGCACTATAATGGGATATCCCCAGGTGTCAGAAATTCCGGATAAGATTTGGGGTAGTATTATCCGGATAGATCCATTGGGAAACAATAGCAGGAATGGCCAATATGGTATTCCACCAAATAATCCTTTTAACCGAAAAGACAGTGCAAAGAGTGCCCCGGAAATCTATGCGTATGGTTTTAGAAACCCTCACCGTATCAGTTGGAGCAAATCAGGGCAGATGCTTGCTGTAAATATTGGTGAGCGTAATATTGAATCATTAAACATGATTATGCCTGGACATTTTTACGGCTGGCCAATAAGAGAAGGAACTTTTCTTGAGCGCTTTTTTAATGATGTCGGTAAAGTATATCCCCTTCCGGCAAATGATTCCAGTTACCATGTTACGTATCCGGTTGCGCAATTTGATCATGATGAAGGAACAGCCATCTCAGGTGGCTTTGAATATCGTGGAAGCGCCATACCGCAGTTAAAAGGGAAATATCTTTTTGGAGATATCGGGTCAGGCAAGTTGTTTTTTGTAAATATGAAAGACCTAAAGTTGGGAAAACAAGCCACTATCAGAAAATGGAACATCTCATTTAACGGTATGCCCGCAACACTTGCCCGGCTTTGCAAAAATACCCGTGTTGAACCAAGATTTGGGATAGACAGCAAAGGAGAATTATACATACTGACTAAAGCAGATGGCAAAGTGTATAAGTTAGTGAGTGCCGTTATGAAATCTTCAAATTGAACTTGTTGAAATTAGATTTCTGCTCCAGCTTTTTGCCACTGATCGCACAGAAACACTGAACTTATATTTTGAAGTCGGCTCTGTGCTTCAGTGTCATCTGTGGCAAAAATTTTCACAATCGATATTTGATGGCAAAGTATTATCATACACTGCAAAAAGCCGGGCATGTAAATATTTTTTACAATTATTTAAAACTCCAGTCTGCAATTGAATCAAGGGTATCTATTTTTTCTACAATCTTTAAATTACCGGAAACATTTTTAAAAGAATATGCAGCCCGGGGAAACTTAAGTCCCTCGCTAATTAATCCTGGTGAAGCAGACTCCAGCATCGGGTTTCTTAGCTCTGCTAATACAACTTTTCTCGGGGCAATAGAACCAATTAAGTCGGGTAAATCATATGCAGTCAACACGGAGGCGATACCCCATGTAAAATCAACCTCAATGGGATGCCAGTAATCTGAATTTGGTCTTTTTGTTATGCCAATTTTATAAAACCTGTTCATTACAACTGACTGATAAGATATGAGAGGCCGAATGAGTGTAATGTTTTTAATTGAAGAATCAAATGCAGCAGCATGGATAAGTGAGAGACACATCTCATCAAAAGCAATCGCGCCAATTTTTCGCGGATCAACATCATTCTGGCTTTTTAAATAATTAGCTACCCTTACTATGTCCCCGGCCCGTATACCGACCATACTCCTGCCAATCAAAACGGCAGTATACCCATCTGTATAACCCCTTGCCGCTGTATTTGCGGTTTCACCAATACCTAAAACATCAGCAGCAGCAACTATATATCCTTTATTGACCAGCTTTTCTATTTCCCCTCCCGGTGCTGCATCAGTAATTTTTCCCTTTGAATGCAAATAAATGATCGCAGGATGTTTTGTTAAGTTGTTATCAGGTTTAAATAAGAGAACAGGAATAGCATACTTCTCACTTTCTCCGGGAATAGCATCGAGCTCTACAGTGTATCCATCTCTCTGGTACCTGCCATTAATAAATAGTTCCTCCTTATCCTGAGAAGGGCTTACATATCCCGAAATTTCCTTTGCCTTTATTTTAACCTTGTTAAGATGGTCCACAATATTTTTTCGGGATTGCTCAATATTGCTGATCAGTTTTTCTGATTCCGTTTTATTAAGGTCAAAAATCATTTTTCCGCCTTTGTAAGTTGCCACCTGGCCTGTTGGAGTTACGGTCAATTCTTGTTTTGTTGGTAAATCAGTTTTTTCTTCTGCAGGGTTGCCGGTCAAATTGAAGTGTTTCTGAAAAAAAGCATACATAGCTAATCTTATTTTCGGCGTCATTGCATGTTTAGCATCGTCTTCAACCAATTGCACATTATCTTCTTTGCCAAAAGCTGCATACGTTTTTTTAGCTTCTTTAAGTGCATCGAGTGCTCCCTGGAATGGCATATTCTCATCACGTGTTGTGAAGGACATTAATGTCGGCTTAGGTGATCTCACCTCTATCAGGTCTTCAAAAGTTATACCTTTTGTAATGCCACCGATCAGTGTGTTCTCTGCATCCTGTATCCCTTTTGTTTCAAGCTCTGTTCTGTATGTGAGCGGCCAGCTGCATGGTACAGCCACTTTGATTCTGTCGTCAAATGCACCTAAATATGCGGATACAGTTCCACCACCGGAAAAGCCTGTCACGCCAATATTTTCGGGATCCACTTCTTTACGCGTAAGTAAATAATCAATTGCTCTTATTCCATCCCAGATAAAATATTTTGCTGAAGGAATGCCGGACAGAAAACATATATTTCCAAAATAACAATGCTCAATGACCGAATATCCTATCGCAGAGAATTTCAGGGACGTATCATAGTATTGCACGTGCTCACCCTGCCCTAACGGATCAATTGCAAAAACGATCATTCCCTTCTTTACAAGATTTGTTATGATCACCTGGTAGTATTCTTCCCTGAATGATGCCTGGTCATGTCCAAAAACATTCAGGATTGCCGGGGCTTTCCCCTTTATTTTATCAGGTATATAAAGGCAACCCGTTTCATAAAATCCCGGCACTGACTGGTAAATGATTTTCTCAATCCTGTAACCTTCTTTTTGCACGATCCCCATAATCTCCGGATTCAATGCTTCTTTCTTTGGAAAAGGTCCAATCAGTTCCCTTAGTTTAACCCTAACGACCTGCTGTCTTTTAATCCAATCATCTTTTGTTTTTAATGTGGCTATTTCATTGTCCCTGATCTTATAATAATCCTCTGCCTGTTTGTTAAGATGGTAAAGCACAAGGCTCCCGGGGTTATTCCATTTAATCCATTCCTGAAAAACATTTAAATTTTCCTCTTCCTTTTTTGTAGCGTCTGTTTGTGCGCAAAGGAATTTTGCTGGTATAAATATGCAGAGTAATAAAATGAGATAAATATGATGAGTCACTTTTTCTTTTATGCGTACAATGTTCTCATTATTGCAGTTAATATTTTTTGGTCTTAACTTGAATGAGATTGTTTCATAATTTATTCTCATACTCTTTTTATTTACGGAATATATGTTTAGATTCGGGGTTGATTTTTTGCAATAGCACACTTACCTGTTTCTTCAAAATTCTTCATTAAATATAATTACAAATAATAACCCGCCTTTTATTATTATGCAATAGTGAATACAGTTATGAATGTTATCAAAACTCATCCCCGATGAAAAATAAAATTATCTTTCCCGGTGTTGCAATTTTTGTTTTGGGGACATATTTAGTTTGCGGTGCGCAAACTCCGATCAAGGGGCCGCTAAAACTTTCGGCGAACCCTAATTACTTCGAGGATGCAAACGGCAATGCTCTCATTCTTTGTGGATCGCAAACATGGAACACATTGCAGGATTGGGGCAGCAATGGGACAATACAAAAATTAGATTTCGACCAATTCATCAAATTCCTAAAGGCGCATGACCACAATTTCACTTTGCTCTGGAGTACTGAGCTGCCTAAATTCCATGGCCTCCCAACCACAGATACTTCATCTCCGCCAGATATTACAGTAAGCCCGTTTCCCTGGAAGCGTACCGGCCCCGGCCTGGCGGCTGATGGTGGATTGAAATTCGATCTTACAAAATTTGACGAAAGCTATTTCGATCGATTACGTTCACGGGTGCAAAGCCTTGACAGTGCAGGCATTTATGCGGGTGTTTATTTGTTTTCCGGTGAATGGCTGTTGCGTTTTCGCTGTCCAACCGACGGATATCCTTTTTCTGCGGCCAACAACATCAATGGAATAGATGACGGCTACAGAGGTGGATCGCCCGAGACGCAGATTGGTGCAGTCACGATGACTGCGCCTAATGCCATTACCAATTTACAGGATGCCTATGTAAAGAAAACCATCAACACCCTGAACGATCTGCCAAATGTGCTTTGGATCGTTTCAGAGGAAGCCCCGGAAAATTCAACATGGTGGAATGACCATTTAATTTCACTTGTAAGAGCATATGAAAAAGAGAAGCCCTGTCAGCACCCTGTTGGTTACGGAGTACCCTCCGTATTCAACTCACAAATCGATTCAATGCTTTACAATTCTGACGCAGACTGGGTTGCACCATTGACCCGTATTTCTCCTGCCAGGTCGTGTGGAACCGGGAAGCCCGTTTGTAAAGTAAAGATCAATGACAGCGATCACAGTTACTGGGAGATTTGGAACGATTCACCGCAAAAGAATCGAAATTATGCATGGGAGAATTTTACAAATGGCAACCAGGTCTTGTTCATGGATCCGTATCTTGTTTACTATCCAAGACAAAAGCGGAACATGTGTATTTCCCCAAAGAATGCGATCTGCAGCCTGCCAGACCTGCGATGGGAAAATTTCAGGAACAATCTTGGTTATATCCTGAAATATTCACGCAGGCTGCACCTCGTTAATCTAACTCCGGATAGCTCTCTCTGTTCGACTAAGTATTGCCTTGCCCAAACGCCATCGACCGGTGCAGAATATTTGGTTTATAATCCTTCGGGAGGTTCGTTCACTATGGACCTTTCGGCAATGCCGAATACCCGGATGTTGGCTGTTGAATGGTTCAATCCTGCAACCGGAACAGCGATATCTCAAAGTTCCATTCATGCGGGATCGTCTTCACAGTCATTTGATCCGCCATTCAGTGGGGATGCCGTACTATATTTAGTAGATACCGAGGGTCATAAGTAACCATCAACCTGCAGAAGCCGAATGCGCTTGCTGATGTGAAAACCCCGATAGTAAATCTGTTTGCGGCTGCCATAGCTATCAACAAAGCAGTATAACATTTCCGGCAAAAACGGAATAATGAAAAATAGAACTTCAATCATGCCAATGAAAAAGTCAAGATCATCCAGGAGAGAGTTTGTTAAAAATATAAGCCTCGCCGGAATTGCTATCGCAAATGCCGGGCATATTTCTCCTTTAATTCAACAACCTGGAAATAAAAAAAGGATAGGCATTATTGGTCTCGATACTTCCCATAGTATTGAATTTACTAAAACGCTGAACAGTGCCGATGCAGCAGAGTTTGAAGGGTATAAAGTAGTTGTTGCCTATCCAAAAGGAAGTGCGGATATACAATCGAGTGCAGAGAGAATTCCCGCCTATACTGAGGAAATAAAAAAATACGGCGTACGGATTGCTGCATCAATAAAAGAATTACTCGATAACGTTGATGTGGTTCTCCTCGAAACCAATGATGGCAGGCTCCATTTAGAACAGGCTTTATTGGTGTTTGAAGCTGGAAAGCCCGTGTTTATTGATAAGCCTGTGGCAGCCTCTTTAAAAGATGTGATAGCCATTTATGAAGCAGCAAAACGTTTTAATGTTCCTGTATTTTCGTCTTCTTCATTACGCTATATTCCGGATGCAGAAGAAATAGCGAAAGGAAAATATGGAAAAGTTTCCGGAGCAGATGTGTACAGTCCTGCTCACCTCGAAAAAACTCATCCCGATTTGTTTTGGTACGGCATTCATGGTGTTGAATTACTTTTTACTATAATGGGCACCGGATGTGAAAGTGTTACCCGCATAAATACTCCGGGTACAGATGTGGTAGTGGGAACATGGAAAGATGAACGCATTGGAGTTTTTCGTGGATTGCGTTCAGGAAAGCTCGACTATGGTGGAACGGTCTACGCTGAAAATAACATCATTACATTGGGCACATTCCAGGGCTATAATGCACTTCTTGTACAAATTATTAAATTTTTTGAGTCAGGAAAATCTCCGGTTGATAACAAAGACACGTTGGAAATTTATGCTTTTATGGAAGCTGCGGATGAAAGCAAACGCAAAGGCGGAATAGCAGTAAGCATTGAAAGTGTGTTAGAGAAAACATAGCAAAAAAACTGGCAAAAAAATTTTCTTTGTGTCAAGGCATGAAATTTAATTTTATCTGCAATTAAAAATAAAATACATAAATGAAACTATCCTGCTTTCAAAAAATCGACGCATACCTTTTATTATTTTTATTGCTGAATGGCAAAACTTTTTCGCAGTCTAAAATCAATCCTGATTCGATTCGAAATAAAATGCAATGGTTTGCCGATGCCAAGCTCGGCATCTTTATTCATTGGGGAATTTATTCAGTAAACGGTATAGATGAAAGCTGGAGTTTTCATAACAAAAAAATTGCTTATGCTGATTACATGAAACAATTAAATGGTTTCACTGCATCAAAATATGATCCCGACGCATGGGCAGCATTGATAAAAGAATCAGGTGCCCGTTATGCTGTGCTGACTGCCAAACATCACGATGGCGTTGCCTTGTGGCCTACCCAACAAGATCATTACAACGTGGTAAAAAACACACCTGCAAAGAGAGATTTGCTTAAACCGTTTTACGAAGCATTGGATAAACAAGGCCTCAAAAGAGGCATTTATTATTCATTGATCGATTGGAGCTATCCTGATTATCCCGGTTTTTTAAAAGACAGCAATCGTTATAAAATTCCGGAGGAGCCTGAACGCTGGAAAAAATTTCAGGCATTTAATGAAGCACAAATAAATGAATTGAATAAAGCCTTCAAGCCAGATCTATGGTGGTTTGACGGTGATTGGGAACACAGTCCTGAAGAATGGGAAGCGAAAAAAATAAGACAAAATATTCTTGCATTCCATCCTTCGGCCATCATCAACGGAAGGCTGCAGGGTTACGGCGACTATGAAACACCCGAACAAAATTTTCCGGTTACAAAACCTGCGTACAGGTGGTGGGAGCTATGTATGACCATCAATAACAACTGGGGTTATCATCCCGATGATACTATGTGGAAAACGCCATTTGAGGTCATCAGCATATTTACTGATGTAGCAAGCAATGGCGGCAATCTTTTGCTTGATATCGGTCCCAGAGAAGATGGCACTATCCCTGATGAAGATGTACATGTTTTAAAGGAGTTGGGCAGGTGGAATTCAAAGCACGGAGAAGCAATATTTAATACCATAGCGGGCTTGCCGCAAGGACATTTTTATGGTGCTACCACGCTTTCAAAAGATTCTTCCGTGTTGTATCTTTTTCTTCCTGATCAAAGAGCCGGGAATGCAATGATTAAAGGATTGATGAATACGATAAAAGATGTGGAAGTGTTGGGAACGAACCAGCATCTTCAACCTAAAATAGTTGGTAAGATTTCATGGAGTCCTGTGCCCGGTCTTGTTTTTATTCATGTACCTGATGCATTGAAAGATGAATATATAACTGTACTAAAAGTTACACTAGATGGACCTGTAAAATTATACAGAGGCAAAGGCGGTTTGCAATAGGTTTATCACATAGGCAAAGGCATATCAGGTAACACAAGTTAACTGCTTAATGTGAATGTCATGTTTCTATGTACCGGCCTCTATAAATTTGCTTGTTCGAGCATAGCTTTTCTGTATTCTGATGGCGTTTTATCTTTTATTGCCTTAAAGAACTTATTAAAGTTGCAGGAAGATGAAAAAAATAATCACACTTTTTTGTGTTGTTTTTTGCGTGTTGAAATTATCTGCACAGCCAAAGTCCGAATACAACTTACAATTTGATCATCTCGCAACAAGATGGGATGAAGCCATGCCCCTTGGTAACGGCATGATGGGTGTTTTGGTTTGGCAGAAAAATAATATGCTGCGGCTATCGCTTGACAGAGCTGATCTGTGGGATGAACGTAAAGCATTGGACTTATCAAAATTCAATTTTAAATGGGTAACTGAGCATGTATTGACAAACGATTATGACACGGTTCATAAACTCGGTGATGCACCGTATGATAATATTGTTTATCCAACCAAACTGCCCGCAGCAGCCATAGAATTTGATATGAGTTCTCTTGGCAATGTAGTTTCAAATGTGCTCGATATTAATACAGCACTCAACACAGTAAAGTTTCAAAACGGTGTGGTGTTTAATTGCTATATACATGCATTAAAGCAAGAAGGTTTTTTTGGTTTTGAAAATCTGCCTTCAATACAAACAGATAAAATTTTTGCGATTCTGACGCCGCATCTCATTGCACCCGATTATGCAGGCAGTGATCAAAATGAAAATGACAACAGCCATGCAGGTGAAGGCTTGCAAAAACTTGGGTATCAAAAGGGCTCTGTTACAAAAACGGAAAATAGTATTCGTTACCATCAGCCTACATACAATGGGCATTATTATGAAGTGTTGATACAATGGAAAAAAATTCCTGGTAATAAAATCATCGGCACATGGACAATTACAAATGATAAACCTTGCAGCCTGCCGATTTTAGATACCAGGATACCAGAACCAACAGGCTGGAATATACATGTAAGCTGGTGGAAAAATTTCTGGTCAAAATCCTCAGTCAATATTCCTGATCCGCAGCTCGAAAAGCAATATTATCTTGAGCAATACAAATTAGGCTGCGTTGCCCGCAAAGGTGCGCCTGCCATTACACTACAGGCAGTGTGGACAGCCGACAATGGCAATGTTCCGCCATGGAAAGGAGATTTTCATAATGACTTAAATACGCAATTAAGTTACTGGCCTGCCTATACAGGAAATCATTTGGAAGAGTCTGCTATTTATACTGATTGGTTATGGAAGATCAAACAAAGAAATCAACAATACACTAAACAATATTTCCAGGTTGAAGGTTTAAATGTCCCGGGCGTAGTTACGCTTGACGGAGAACCGATGGGCGGATGGATTCAATATTCATTATCACCAACTATAGGTGTATGGTGTGCCCAACACTTTTACTGGCAATGGAAATATTCTATGGATGATATGTTTCTTAAAAATAAAGCGTATCCCTACATTCATGATGTAGCAACTTACCTTGAAAATATTACTTCCATAAAAAACGGCATAAGAAAATTACCATTAAGTTCAAGCCCGGAGTATAACGACAATAACGTTAATGCATGGTTCTTAAACTGGACGAATTTTGATCTGTCGCTTGCAAAATTTTTGTTTACCGCAGCCATCGAAGTAAGCA
>DATBFI010000218.1:0-10428 GCA_036558585.1 Chitinophagaceae bacterium | reverse complement strand
GCTGCGAACAAGCGCTTTTACTGTATAGCCTTTTTCCAAAAGCATTTTTATTAACCTGCTTCCCATATAACCTGTTCCGCCTGTTATAAAGATTTGTTTCATTGCATACATTTACGTTTTTAAAAGATAAACAGATTTTAAATATTGAGGTAACAAGATAAACGCATCAACTTATAAACTAATTAACCAATAATTATGGCTCAAACAATACGTTGGGGAATACTTGGTTGCGGACGTATTGCCCGAAAGTTTGCTTCCGATCTGCGTTTGGTAAAAGACGCAGAACTGATCGCTGTGGCTTCACGCAGCATTGAAACAGCACAGGCGTTCGCAAATGAGTTCCCCGCTAAACATATTCACGACAGCTATGGAGCCCTAGTAAATAATGATGATGTTGACGTTATTTATGTTGCCACGCCTCATAGTCATCATTATGAGCACACGACACTTTGCCTGCAGCACAACAAAGCAGTTCTCTGCGAGAAAGCTTTTGCAGTCAATGTCAAACAGGCAAAGGAAATGATTACTCTCGCACGTGAGAAAAAAGTTTTTTTGATGGAAGCCTTATGGACAAAATTTTTACCGCACTATAACAAGATGCAGCAAATGATCCGTGACGGAATGATTGGAGAGGTAAAAAGTGTGCTGGTAAACTTTGGCTTTAAACCTGTACCCCCTGTTCCTCCACGCCTGTTTGATCCTGTACTTGCCGGCGGAACGATACTCGATATTGGTATCTATAATGTTTTTATAGCATTAAGTGTATTAGGTAAACCCGATTCGATTGATGCTGTAATGACGCCCGCTTCAACCGGTGTGGATGAGCAATGCTCGGTTATACTACGGTATGACAATGGCGCTATTGCCCATCTGTTCTCTACCTTTTCATCAAACCTGGCGACGGAAGCTGACATTTGTGGCACCACTGGAAGAATAAGATTGTCGCACCGCTTTTATGCGCCGGATTCATCAATACAATATTATCCTGATACAGTAAATAACTGTGAAATAATACCGGTTGAAAAAGAAGAGGGCTGGGGCTATCAATATGAGGCGCGGCATGTTGGTGAGTGTTTAAGAAATAATGTAAAAGAAAGTCCCGTTATGAGTTTTGCTGATTCCATTTTGCTTATGGAAACTCTTGACAGTATTCGCAAAAGGGCGGGCATTCACTATAGTGTTGATAGCTGGTGAGTAGCGAAAAAGGCATATAGTGAGCACATCTGTCTGCAGTCAGTCTCAACGCAAACTGAATAACAGCCGAAATGTTTACGGCAAAAGACAATTAAAAAAATGTTTTCGGTTTCGTCGCAAATTTTTTGAGATATGGCATTCTTTCATAAATTGAGCAAAATTTTTTCCCATGATAACAACCAACAGAAAAAAAGGAGCTGTAGTATTATTTTTAGCTGCCTTTACAGCATTTGGGGTCGCTGCTTATAATCCGGCAAAAGAAAAAAAAGAGCAAAAAAGTTACGGAAGTGATACTACTCTTTACAAGAATTTGCAGATCCTGCCAAAAGATATTACTAAAGATAGCCTTGACAAAGTAATGCATGGGTTTAACGATGCATTGGGGGTGAAGTGTTTTTTCTGTCATGTACATGAAGGGAATGATTTTAAAGCCGGCTGGAAATTTGACAGCGACGATAAACCAGAAAAAAATACCGCCCGTTATATGTTGAAAATGACTGCAGGTATTAATGCTACTTACTTTAACATTGACAGCTCAAGCAGGCCTGATACCATTACGGCTGTGAGATGTGTTACATGCCACAGGGGTATTCCTCATCCCGATGCCGAGGGTATTTCCGACCAAATGAAAATAATAAACCCGCAGGGCAACATGCCACCGCCGGGCAATATGCCACCACCACCCGGTAATCAGCCACCGCCTAAAAAAGATTAGTTTTTATTGCTGCGTAAAATAGTCACTGAATTATTACTTACTGCTGTTGGGTGGGCCATTCAATGGCCTGACTGATTATGCAACCTCTGATTGCTCATACCACTTTAATCACATATGTGGCTGAGTTTAATTTTTTTAAAAACGAAGTAAGAGGAAATAAATATTTGTGTATTTATTACACATTACTTATTTTGGCGACCTTTATTCCGAAATCCAAAACATATTGTGATTTGATTGCCCCAGCCATACGGGTCAGTGGCTATTAATTGATAGAATGGTGATAAGTTATTAATAATTCAAAGCTTCAACCTAAGCATCTTATTTATTTTCGCAGCTCAAAATTTTGTAAAAAAATTTGATAAACTAAAAAATACTGTAATGAAAGAAATTAACGAGGGGCTAAGTGTACAGGACATTCATGCAGCTAACTATGCAGAACCCGATGTAAGTATTACTATTGAGAAAATGGGACACAAAAGCAAAGAAAAAGAGACAGACAATCTACCTGATATTTCTAAAGAAAATGTTTTAGAAAAAGTTACAAAGAAGGCTTCAAGAAACATTCAAAAAAAATCAGATGAAAGGCCTCTTGAGCCAAAACAAAACGATAAAAAAACAACTGCAAAAACAACTGCAAAGAAAAGTGTAACCCCACCCGCGGCAAATGAAGAGCCTGCTCCAAAGAAAAAAGAGACAAAGAAAAAACCTGGTGATACCGAAAAGAAAAAAATTTTAAAAGAGAAAGCAACTGCAGCTAAAGCAACTACAAATAAAGAAGAGGAAACTCAAAAGAAACCGGTAACAAAAAACGTTGCGGCAAAGAAAAAAGCCGGGTTAACTGGTATCAAACTAACTTTCCTTATCAGGTTCCGCAGCAAGGTTGGACAGGCACTTTATATAACAGGTAATCATGAGATTTTCGGAAACAATGAGGTGAACAAGGCATTGCCCATGCAGTATTTAAACGAAGAACTTTGGGCATTATCACTGGATGTAAATACTGCCAATATATCCGCTGAAGGAATAACATATAACTACCTCGTAAAAGACGAAAATGGTAATATAAATTTTGATTGGGGCAGCGACAAAAAAATTACTCCTGCATTGTTTACAACAGAGGAAATATTGATAATTGATTCATGGAACTTTGCCGGATATTATGAAAATGCATTTTATACAGAACCCTTTAAACAGGTACTGCTGAAAAATAATTACACACCTGTTAACATAAGCGTACCCAAAACCTTTACGCATATTTTTAAAGTAAAGGCACCATTGCTCGAAAAGGGTCAAACAGTTTTTATTGCGGGAAATAGCAAGGAGTTGGGAGAGTGGGGTAACGAGCAATTTATTCTGCTTGGCAGGGAAAAAGATGAAGACTTTTTCTCAGTAAAACTCGATCTCTCCAAAACGGCATTTCCTATTGCTTATAAATATGGAGTGTATGATACAGAAGCCAAAAGAGTTGTTCGTTTTGAAAATGGCAACAACCGTTTATTACATGACGCATTTGTAAATGCAAAAAAAACAATTGTGAATGATGGTTTTGCTGTATTGCCAGCTACTACCTGGAAAGGTGCAGGCGTTGCCATCCCTGTATTTAGTTTAAGATCAAATAACAACTTCGGTGCAGGAGAATTTACAGATATTAAATTACTGGTTGACTGGGCAAAATCAACAGGACTAAAACTGATTCAAATTCTCCCTGTAAACGATACAACAGCAACGCACATGTGGACAGATAGTTATCCCTATGCTGCTATTTCTGCTTTTGCGTTGCATCCTATTTATCTTAATCTTTACGAGGTAGCTGATAAAACAAATAAGCAGTTATTGGAAGTTGTGGCCGATGAACAAAACAGGCTGAATAAACTCGATACCTTGGATTATGACGCAGTATGCCAATTAAAATGGGGTATCATAAAACAGCTATATCCTTTGCAAAAAGATGCATTATTTGCTTCCGTTAAGTACAGGCAATTCTTCGAGGCCAATAAACACTGGTTAATTCCTTATGCTGCTTTTTGTTATTTCAGGGATAAATACAAGACAGCCGATTTTAGTCAATGGCCTTCGCATAAAACTTATAACGCCGCTGAAATTGAAGCGTTATTGCACCCGTCATCACGTACGTATAATGATCTTGCTGTTTATTTTTTTGTGCAATATCATCTTTATGTACAATTGAAAGAAGCCACACAGTATGCACATGATAATGGTATTATTGTAAAAGGGGATATACCCATTGGCATTTACCGCTATGGCGCTGATGCATGGCAACATCCTGAGCTTTATCATATGGACATGCAGGCGGGAGCACCGCCTGATGACTTTGCAGTGACCGGCCAAAACTGGGGTTTCCCAACCTACAACTGGGAAAAAATGCGTGAAGATGGTTTTGCATGGTGGAAGCAACGCTTCGAGGAAATGAGCAATTATTTTGATGCCTTCAGGATAGATCATATACTCGGATTTTTCCGTATCTGGAGTATTCCATACCATTCTGTAGAAGGTATCATGGGCCACTTTGAACCTGCCATTCCTGTTTATAAAAATGAGTTTAAAGAACGTTCCATTTGGTTTAATTATAAAAGGTATTGTCGTCCTTTTATATCAGAACATGTAGTGAATGAAATGTTTGGTGATCAGCAGCATTATGTAAAACATACTTTCGTTGAGTATGATGGTGATGGTCAATACCAGTTGAAGCCCGAATTTTCTACGCAGCGCCAGGTTGAAGATTATTTTTCATGGCAGGAAGATAATGAACACAATCGCTGGTTAAAAAAGCAGTTGTTCAATCTTATTTCCAATGTCATATTATTTGAAGCAGAAGGTTCACAGGGCGACCAGTTTCATTTTCGTTTTGGCATGCAGGAAACTTCTTCATTTAGAAGCCTTGACCCGGGCACGCAATACCAGTTAAATGAATTATATCTTGACTATTTCTTTAAAAGACAGGATAATTTCTGGATGCATGAAGCCCTGCAAAAATTACCGGCACTAAAAAGAGAGACAAATATGCTGGTATGTGGTGAGGATCTTGGTCTTGTGCCCGCAAGTGTTCCCGAAGTAATGAGGCAATTAGGCATTTTAAGTCTTGAGATTCAGCGGATGCCAAAAGATCCAAAGCGCGATTTTTTCCATCCTGCAGATGCACCCTACCTCAGCGTGATCACACCCTCAACACATGATATAAGCACAATACGCGGCTGGTGGGAAGAAGATCGTGAACGCACACAGCGTCTTTTCAATAATGAGTTAGGCCAATGGGGAGATGCACCATATTTCTGTGATGCATGGATAAACGAAGCGATAGTTGTGCAGCATTTGTATTCTCCTGCCATGTGGAGTGTTTTCCAGTTGCAGGATATTCTTGGAATGGATGCAAAGATCAGGCGACCTAATCCGCATGAGGAAAGAATTAATGTGCCTGCCAATCCAAAACATTACTGGAAATACAGGATGCATCTTTCCCTGGAAGATTTGATCAATGCAACTAAGTTTAACGAAGAGTTTAAGAGTTTGGTAAAGGCAAGTGGAAGGGTGTAATGATTATTTTATGAGTAACCAAAGAACGGGCATTGAGCAATGTTGTATTGCACACTGCGTCGTTCTTATTTTAATCAGTAATTTCCTATGCGTTCTTGCTGCCATGTATTCTTTTTTGAACATAAAAACAAAGACCATCTGCCATTTTTAACGGATGGTTTTGTTTTCTGAATTGCAGGTCGTTCAAATAAAATAAATTGCAGCCCGCAGAATATAAATAAACAGGACAATCAACTTAAAAAAGAAAAATAATGATTGAAATAAAACCAATAAAAACAGAAAAACAGTACAAGCAATATCTCGAATGGATCGATGATATGTCTGATAAGAAAATAAAACCCGGCGCTAAAGAAAGAGATATGATGCGTGTGGTACTACTTCTTATAAAGAATTATGAGGATAAGCATTATGCAATTCCGTTTCCCAATTCAATTTAGGAATGACTCAATCATTCAACTTTCGTAAAAATTATTTGGTTTGAAACTGTTTTATCGTTCTGTCAATCTTCCTTTCCAATATCCCTTCACTATTTCAGGAGGAAGAACAAAAACACATCAGCCTTCTTTAATCATTTCATTGGAGGCTGGTCCCTATACTGGTTATGGCGAAGCTCCTGCGATTACTTATTATAACATCACTGTTGAGCAAATGATCGATGACCTCGAGCAAACAAAGACATTTGCAGAAAAATTTGCTTTTACTGAACCTGAGCGCTACTGGCATTACCTGCACCATTTATTTCCAAACAATCCTTTTCTTGTTTGTGCCCTGGACATGGCCGGCTGGGATTTATATGGTAAAATGAGAGCACAACCTCTTTATCAACTCTGGAATACACAGTGGAAGAATATTCCGTTAACTGATTACACTATTGGTATCGACACAAATGAAAAGATGGTTGAAAAAATGCAGGCAAAACCATGGCCCGTCTACAAAATAAAAGTTGGAACACCTGATGATATTGAGATCATAAGGGCACTGCGAAAACATACAAATGCAACTTTTCGCGTGGACGCAAATGCCGCATGGACGGCTGAAGAGGCTTTGATAAAGATTCCGCAGTTGAAAGAACTTGGAGTGGAACTGGTAGAACAGCCCCTGGCAAAGGATGACTGGAGCGGCATGAAAATATTGTATGAAAGATCGCCACTGCCATTATTTGCTGATGAGAGCTGTGTATTCGAAAACGATGTTAAAAAATGTTATGGGCATTTTCATGGAATAAATATTAAACTTACAAAATGCAGTGGTATCACACCTGCCCTGCGCATGGTCCAAACAGCAAAAAGCGCAGGAATGAAGGTAATGATGGGCTGTATGAACGAGAGTACAATTGGCAGCGCTGCAATTGCACATTTTCTTCCGCAGCTCGACTATGTTGATATGGACGGGCCTTTATTATTGGCAGAAGATATTGCAACTGGTGTTGAATATAATTTTGGAAAAGTTGAATTGTCAGGAAAACCAGGCCTCGGAATAAAAATAAGTAGTCCCCTTTAACAAAAGGTCATTAATCACAAGTTGTTGCTCAGAGGTCTCGAAGAGTGATAAGAAAATCAAATAGTAACCTATTGACTTCGACAGGCTCAGTCAGACATCTTCGCTCTTAATTTAACGACATTGCTTTTAGGGGATAAAGGCTTCTGTCCACCTGTCTCTTTCATCAGGCGAAAATTTCCATGGAGCGAAATTATTTTCTGTGTTGCTGAACATGCTGTTCCATTCCTGCGGTGCATTGCTCTCTTCCATAACAAGGTAACGACGTAATTGCAAAATAATATCCAGCGGGTTTATGCCCACAGGACATTGTTCCACACATGCATTGCATGTTGTGCAAGCTCTCAGTTCTTCTACTGAGATATAATCGTAAAGCAAAGTTTTTCCATCATCGGCAAAACTCCCGTTCTCGTTAATGTTTTTTCCCACATCTTCAGCCCTGTCTCTTGTTCGCATTACTATCCTGCGCGGACTTAATTTTTTCCCTGTTATATTAGCAGGGCATGCGGCCGTGCATCTTCCACATTCTGTGCAACTGTATGCATCAAGCAAATTTCTCCAGCTAAGATCAAAAATATCTTTTGAGCCAAATTTTTTTGAATGTTCCTGTGGTGCCTCACTACCAGGTATCAGTTCAGGCTGCATTGCATATAAGACTTCTTTTTGAATCTCAGGCATGTTTTTCATTTTGCCCTGTGGCTCAAGCCGTACATAGTAAGCATTGGGAAATGCCATGATAATGTGTAAATGCTTTGAAAAAGGCAGGTAATTAAGGAACGCAAAAATTCCGATAATGTGCAGCCACCAGCAACCACGTTCCACTGCTTCAAGGGAATGATTGCTGAGACCATTTAGTAAAGGATGCAAAAAAGAAGAGAAAGCAAAATTGCCGGTGATATGTTCAGCATAATGATCATAACCTCTTGACTGCAACAAAGTATCGGATGCATTCATGGTAAGAAATAAAGTCATTAGAATTATTTCCATTACCAGGATATAATTGGCATCGCTGCGCGGCCAGCCATCAAGATCATGATCAATAAAACGACGGAGCTTTAAAATATTTCTTCTTGAAAGGAACACCACGCATGCAACAAGAACACACACTGCCAAAAATTCAAATGAGTTGATAAGCCATGAGTATGCTGGTCCTGACAAGCCCCTGAAAAGACGATGGGTACCAAATATGCCATCCAGTATAATTTCCAGTACTTCAATATTGATGATGATAAAGCCGGCATAGATCAAAAAATGCATTACTGCTACAAGAGGTTTTTTGAACATTTTTTTTTGTCCCAGGGCAAGCAGCAGCACATTGCGCCAACGCTGATCAGGATGGTCAGTTAAGTCCTCATCTCTGCCTAGCAAAATATTTCTCCTTATTTCTTTTACTTTTTTTGTAAACAATAAAATAGCACAAATGGCAACGGCTATAAATGCAAGCTGAAAAATTATATGCATCAGTTTAACTTATTATTGCTAAGATAAAACTTGTTATTGATGTTAGTAAGTTGAATAGTTGAGTTTGAACAGGTGAAATGTTCCAGGTTACAGGTTACATGTTTTAGGTTACAAGTTACATGTTTTAGGTTGTAGGTTTTGGGGGTTGACAAATTTTTCGTTACTACCTGCTGCTCATTCACCTCCTGCTTTTTAAAGCAACACCAGTTTATTAGGCAACTACTGTGGAAATTAATATATTAGTCAGGAATACAAATTTACAGAAGAGCAAAAACAAAGACCATTAACAAAATTGCACCACGAAAAGTATCATTTGCCAACACTACTAAATAATAACACCATGGAACGACGAAAATTATTAAAGGGGTTTTCGATACTTCCTTTTGCAGGAGTATTCGCTCCGATCAGATCATTATTTGCATCACCGGTTAATCGCGCTGAACAATTAGCCACACCCGGTGAAGTGCCCGTAAATCCAAATATATTCCAGTCGATCGGTGTGGAGCCCATCATTAATTGCCGCGGCACATTCACCATTATCGGCGGTTCAATCGAGCGTCCTGAAGTTCGTGCAGCAATGGAAGCGGCATCAAAAGATTTTGTGCAGTATGATGAACTGGCTGATGGTATAGGAAAAAGACTCGCAGAGATAACCGGCGCCGAATGGGGCATGGTATCATCAGGCTGTGCAGCAGGGATGAAACATATAACTGCTGCATGCGTCACAGGTGGTAATCCCGAGAAACTGATCCGCATTCCTAACCTTGAAGGTTTTGATAAAACAGAAGTGATAATACCACGACCTTCAAGAAATGTTTATGATCATGCGATAAGAAATATTGGCGTAAAAATTATCCAGGTTGAAACGCCCGGGGAATTAGAAAACGCAGTGAATGAAAGAACCGCGATGATCTACCTTATGGCCGATGAAGATACAGAACCGGGCCAACCGTTCTCCCTTGAAGACGTTGTGAAAATTGCAAAACCCCACAAAATTCCTGTACTGGTGGATGCAGCAGCAGAAGTACTAACTATTCCAAATATACATTTACAACGCGGTGCTGATGTGGTGGTTTACAGCGGTGGTAAAGCAATTTGTGGTCCGCAATGTGCAGGACTGGTGCTGGGAAGAAAAGATATTTTGATGTCTGCATGGCAGGCGAGTTCTCCGCATCATGGCCCTTGCCGTGATAATAAAGTTGGTCGTGAAGAAATGATGGGTATGCTGGCAGCCGTAGAAGCATGGACAAAAAGAGATCACACGGGTGAGTGGAAGACATGGCTTTCATATCTCGATACTATTTCAAAAAAAGTTACGAAAATAGATGGTGTAACCACTTCTGTTTTTGAACCCACAGCGTTATCCAATAAATCTCCTGTGCTTAATATTTATTGGGACCCTGCAAAATTCAATATCACAGGTGAAGAAGTTGCCGAAGAACTTGGAAGAAACAAGCCGCGCGTGGCAGTAGGTGGTGAAACAAAAGATGGTAAAACATCTATCAACATCACAACAGGACAAATGCAACCGGGTAATGATAAAGTTGTTGCAGACAGGATACATGAAGTGCTTACAAAAAAACGTGAACCGAAAATTACTACGATGCAGATGCCTAACATAAACCTTACAGGAAGTTGGGATGCAACAATTGAATTTTTCAGCAGTACCAGTAATCATATGCTGTTTATTGAGCAGGATGGCAAATGGATCAAGGGCTCACACAAGGGTGATTTTACAGTAAGAGAATTAACAGGCGAGGTGGAAAATGATACAACAGTAAAACTGCGCAGTGTTGATCGTCATCCGGCAGATTCGATAACGTTTATTTTTTCCGGGACTGTTTCAGGTGATTCTATTGCAGGTTCTATTTATATGGGTGAGTACCGGACTGCAACATTTACAGCGAAGCGAACCAGCTATAAAATTTCACCAAAAGAAATAGTTGTGCCCGGTGGTCCGCCGTTGGCAACGTAAGTTCGAAGCAATCATTAATAGATCCCTCCTGCGT
>DATBFI010000217.1:0-8019 GCA_036558585.1 Chitinophagaceae bacterium | reverse complement strand
AAGCAAAGGAAGCATGGGCAAATATGTCCTGGGAAGAAAGGGCGCATATTTTTTTAAAGGCTGCTGATCTGATTTCAACAAAGTACCGCGCATACATGAATGGCACAACCATGCTCGGGCAAAGTAAAAATCCATACCAGGCCGAGATTGACAGTGCCTGCGAATTAATAGATTTTTTGCGTTTCAATGTTCATTTCCTAAGCGAGATATATAAACAGCAACCCTCCTCTTCTATTGGTGTGCATAATCGCATGGAGTGGCGCCCGCTCGAGGGTTTTGTGCTTGCTATTACACCATTCAATTTTACAGCGATCGGCGGCAATCTTCCTACTTCTGCCGCAATGTGCGGAAATGTTGTTGTGTGGAAGCCAGCCCATACACAAATTTTTGCAGCGCAGATGTTCATGCGCATTTTGATCGAAGCCGGTTTACCGGCCGGGGTTATTAATTTGATCTATGTAGATGGCCCCACACTGGGTAATGTTTGTTTTTCGCATCGTGATTTTGCAGGCGTTCATTTTACAGGCTCAACAGGTGTCTTTAATCACATGTGGAAGACGATTGGAGAAAATGTAAGTAGGTACAAATCCTATCCGCGCATTGTTGGTGAAACGGGTGGTAAGGATTTTGTACTGATCCACAAAAGCGCAAATGTTGATATTGCTGTTACGGCACTTGCACGCGGCGCATTTGAATTCCAGGGACAAAAATGTTCCGCTGCATCAAGAGCTTACCTGCCCTCTAATCTTGCAGAAGAAATAAAACAAAAATTGGTTACTGAACTAAAGACGATGAAAATGGGAACAGTGGAAGATTTCAGCAACATGATCAATGCGGTTATAGATGAAAAGAGTTTTGATAAGATCGCTTCTTATATTGATAATGTAAAGAAAGATAAAAATGCAAAGATCATTATGGGTGGTAGTTATGATAAGAGTCACGGTTATTTTATAGAACCCACAGTTATTGAAGCAACTGATCCGAAATATATTACGATGTGCGAAGAAATTTTCGGGCCTGTGTTAACAATACATGTATATGATGCAGAAAAATTTGAAGAAGCGCTTGATCTTGTTGATACAACCTCGCCTTATGCATTAACCGGTTCTGTTCTTGCGCAGGACAGGGAAGCAATTATACAGGCTACTAACAGGCTGCGCCACGCTGCAGGTAATTTTTATATCAATGACAAACCAACCGGCGCGGTAGTAGGCCAGCAACCGTTTGGCGGTGCAAGAGCAAGCGGCACCAACGATAAGGCAGGCAGCATGATCAATTTGTATCGCTGGCTGAGTGCCCGAACAATAAAAGAAACATTTAATCCACCGACAGATTATCATTATCCATTTCTTATGGAATCATAATCGACAGTATTGAAAGCCTGTTTTCATTTTCTATGATGGAAGATAATCCTGCTTGAAAACAAGCAACTTTTATCAATCATGATCTTAAGATTCCGAATTTGATGACGATTTATCGCTTCGCAAAACCTGTTATCTCCTTCCTTCATTGCCTTGTCCTATACTAATACATTTTTTTTAAAAGGGGCTTATTCTCTTTTCATATTCTCATTGTGACGGCGGGGAAAGTCAAAAAATTTCCTGACTTTTTAAATTTTTATTAAATGTTTCCTATTTTAGTGTTAAATTTTAAAAACATAACTGCGCATGTGGGAAAAGAAGACCAACTATAGAAGAAAAATTATAAAGCAGCTTTATTTTGGAAATGTGCTTTCATGTGCAGATATCAGTGAAAAGATCAACAAAAGTTTACCCCTTACAACCAAAATGCTTACAGAATTGATTAAAGAGGGATATGTAATTGAAACCGGCTATGCGGCTTCTACAGGAGGACGCAGACCAATTACTTATTCGTTGAGATCGGATGTTATGTATGTGGTGGCTGTTGCAATGGACCAGCTTATTACGAGAATTGCCATCATCGACCTGCAAAACAGGTATGTAACTGATGTCGTCAAATTAGAATTGCCCCTGGCAAACAATCAAAACGCACTTCCGGCACTCGCAGAAAAAATTAATGAGGTAATAAACAAGTCAGGGATCGAAAAAAATAAAATTGTTGGCATAGGTATAGGGATGCCGGGCTTTGTTGATTTCATGAAAGGTCTTAATTATACTTTCCTGCATGCAAATGGAAAGAACATTAATCATTACATCGCTGAAAAGATACGGTTGCCCGTATTTATCGACAATGATTCAAGCCTGATCGCGCTTGCTGAACTAAAATTTGGCGCTGCATGCGGGAAGAAAAATGCAATGGTGATTAATGTTAGCTGGGGCATAGGCTTAGGTCTTATTTTAAATGGAGAACTTTTCAGAGGACACAATGGTTTTGCAGGAGAATTCAGTCACATCCCTCTTTTTGATAATCATAAACTATGTGAGTGTGGCAAAACAGGTTGCCTTGAAACAGAAGCTTCACTGCTTGTAGTTATAGAAAAAGCACAAAAGGCATTGAAAGAAGGAAAATTGTCCTTAATAAAAAAATTGCCCGAAAATCATTTTGAAATGGCCTATGACGCTATTATAGATGCGGCGGGCAAAGGAGATAAACTTGCTGTGGAGTTATTATCTGAGGCCGGCTATACTATTGGAAGAGGTGTCGCTATTTTAATTCACCTCCTTAATCCGGAGATAATCATTTTGAGTGGCCGCGGTTCACTTGCCGGAAAATTATGGCAGGCGCCCATACAGCAGGCATTAAATGCGCATTGCATACCCCGGCTTGGTATCAACACAGAAATACAAATTTCCGCATTGGGTTACAAGGCAGAACTAATGGGAGCTGCAGCATTGGTAATGGAGCATTTTGAAACACTTGAATTCACTCATCATAAAAACAAAACAACAACCTGCCTATGATAAAATCATTCCCGCAGGCAATTTTTTAAATTTAAAATTAAACCGCAATGAAAAAAATGACGCCTTGTCTTCTTGCCTTGCTGTGTTTTATTTGTACAGGCATAGCTTCAATTGCGCAAGAAAAGAAGACTGTTACGGGTACAATTATGGATAACGCCGGTAACCCGCTGAATGGAGCCTCTGTTGCTGAAAAAGGAACTAAGAATTCCGTAATTACCAATGAAAGTGGCGCTTTCTCGATTCAGGTAGATGCCAATGCTACTTTGATCGTTTCTTACGTAGGTTTTAAATCCAGGGAAGTGCCGCTGAATGGCTTAACTTCATTAAACATTAATTTGGAGGCTTCCAATGATATGTTAACAGGGGTGGTTGTTACCGCGTTGGGCATTCCAAAACAGGAAAAGTCACTTGGTTATGCTACCACTACCATTAAAACGGCTGAACTGGTAAAAACAGCCCCTACCAATTTTGCGAGTGCATTGTATGGTAAGGCTCCGGGCGTAAGAATTGCTACCGCGCCTGGTGGTTCGCTTGGCGGAGTAGCCATTCAAATTCGGGGTATTAACTCCCTGTTTGGAAGAACACAGCCGTTAATCATTATGGACGGAGTCCCTATTCATGACGGTGATTTTAATAACGGGAATTACTGGGGTGATCAAAGACTAAGAGGCAATAGTTTGATTGACCTCAACCCCGAAGATATTGAAAGCATAACCGTTTTAAAAGGTGCTTCAGCAGCAGCACTATATGGCTCTGAAGCTACAAACGGAGTGCTTGTAATTACCACTAAATCGGGAAAACGTAAAGGTTTTTCTGTTGACTTTAGTGCAACTTACTTCCAGGATAGAGTGGCCTATCTTCCCCGATTTCAAAAAGTTCGTGGCGCAGGCACCCCTGTTCAGTATGATCTATATGGTGAAGATGAAAATGGATTTAATAGTATCAAATACACTGTAAACGGGCAAGAGTACCGCGCATTGGCACAAGGTTCATTAAACTTTGGTCCCGTATTCGATGGTCAGCCGATAGCAAGCTGGGATGGAGTAGTAAGGCCCTATTCGTCGATTGATGACGGTTGGGCTCATTTGTTCCAACACGCCAACAATAACGTGCAAAACATTGCCTTTTCAAATACCGGGGATAAATCAAACACCCGTTTTTCCTTTACACACCAGCGCTATGAAGGTATAAGCCTGAATTCGTCTAATGAAAAGTATATTGTCAATTTAAATACTACGTATAACTTCGGAAAACGATTCAGATCAACCCTCATCGTTAATAATATCTATGCGAAAGTTAAGAACAGGCCCTATCTGGACGACAGGTTGATTAATAACTTCACAGGAATGATGCCCACCTTCGATGACGGCTTATGGTACAGGAATAAATATCAAACCAGCTTAGGATATAAATATGTTACGGGGACCAATCAAAGTTTAACACCGGATGAAAACATTACCATTCCAAATTACAGAACTGATATTTTAGACTTCGTATGGAATACTTTAAAAAACCAGGTAACAGAAAATAATAATCGCCTGCTTGCAAATTTTACCAGCTTTTTTGATATAACAAAGAAATTGCAATTAAGAGGAAGAATAGCCACAGATTATACCACTAATCAAACGGAAGAAACAGATTACTCTCCTATACCTACGGTTTTTGGTCCATCGGGAGCCTATGGTATTTCCACCTTCCGCTATTCTATTCTTTATGGTGATGTTTTATTGAGTTATTCCCAAAAAATAAACGACAATATTGATTTAAAAGCTATGGCAGGTTACACCGCAGATAAAGAATCGAGCTATTCAACGAATGTAAGCACGAACGGAGGTCTAACAACTGCAAATCGTTTTGATCTAACTTCTTCTGCCCTGCCAAATTACAATAGTGGATCAACCAGGACATTTTTAACAAAAGATGCTATAATAGGAACGGTTAACGTCGGCTATAAAAATTACTTATTTGTTGAGGGAACCGTAAGAAGAGACAGAACTTCTACAATGAACCCTGATAACAACTCTTTTGTTTACCCTTCTGCAAACGGAGCATTTGTAATTTCTGATGCTTTTAAACTGCCTGCTCTTGTAAGGTATGCCAAATTAAGAGCATCATGGGGAATTGTTGGTAACTATCCGCAAGCTTACCAGGCAAATGTTGCTTATACATTAACCAATCTTGGCGACCAGGGATCGGGCAGTTCTACTCTTGGTACTTCCACAGCAACAGGCACTTATGGTAACGACCAAATTCGGCCGGAAAAGAAACATGAGTTCGAGTTTGGTTTGGAAACAAGATTGCTGAACGAGAGGTTAAATTTTGATGTGTCATATTACAATGCACAAATTGTTGATATGGTCGTTCCATTGCAGATTGCAACCACAACGGGCGCTAATAACATTCTTGCCAATGTTGGAACTTTAAGAAATACCGGTCTTGAATTTAATATTAACGGAACACCTGTAAGGGGCAGGAATTTTAACTGGAATGCGGGCGTAAACTTTAGTTTTAATAATAACAAACTCGAAAAACTTACAACCGGGTTAAATGAATTCACCCATGTAGATTATGATGGTAATGCAGCTGTATTGAAATCTGTTGTTGGAAGACCTATTGGTGATTTTTATGCCCATCCTATTTTAACGGATGATAAGGGAGAAAAAATAATAGCTAATATAGGTGGCGGAGAATTAGATTATCAAATTGATGGTTCTAAATTAGAAAGGTATGGCAATGCAATGCCTAAGGCCGTAGGCGGTTTTTACAATGTGTTCAGTTATAAAGGTTTTTCACTCGAAGCTTATACCGATTTCAGAATTGGCGGCTATGTAATGCCAACCGGTTTGTTTTGGATGACGAGCCGTGGTTTAACGGAAGAAAGCTTAACTGCTATGGATGCGGCACACGGAGGGGTTTCTTACTATAAATACAATAACCCGAACTCTCCCGATGATCCATTAAACGGTGTGGGTATTGAGACCAATTCTGCGACCGGTCCGAATGGAGAAACAGTTTATCATGACGGCATGAAATTGGGTGGCGTTTTTCCGGATGGAACACCTAACAATTATGTTACTTCTCAATTCTGGTATTATTTTGCTGCCTATAACTGGGGTGGTCCTCAATACAGTAACTCCCAATATTTCAGATACATTGTAAAGAACACATATTGGAAAATGAGAGAGATATCATTAACCTACACAATACCTCAATCTGTTTCCAAAAAACTAAAGGCCACCAATTTGCAGGTTTCTGTTTTTGGCCGCAACCTGTTCTATCTGTACAGAACCATAAAAGATATGGATGCGGAACAACTTACTGCGGGTTTAAACTGGAGCCAGTCGTTAAGCAATGCCGGAACGCAACCTGCAACACGTACGTTTGGCGTTTCTGTGAGAGCAAGTTTCTAAATCTTAATTTCTAAATCAAAAATATTATGAAAAAAATATTTCTGCCTGTATTGGTTCTGATGCTTATTGCTGCCGGATGTACCAAGGATCAATTTGCAGATGACTATACAGATCCATCAAAAGTTTCGGAAACAACCATCGACCGCCAGTTTGCAGGAGTTCTTTCCTCTAATCTCAATTACGTAATGTACCATTACTGGGATTATTTTGTAGTTTATCAGAATACACTGGTACCATGGAGCCAGACGGCGGTTACTTTAAATACAAACGGGCGCTACATTCCGGGAGCTGCAGCTATTGATGATTTCTGGAACACTTATTACAAACTGGTTGCCCAGTATAAAGAGCTGCTCAGGCTTTATTCAGCGTTAAGCGGAGAAGACCAGCAGGCCAACCGTATTTATATTATCGGTGCCACTATTTTCTATTATGATTTTACCCAAAAAGCTGTTGATTTATGGGGAGATATTCCATGGAACGGTGCAGGTTTGTTAGGAACTAAAGGAGGCGATTACCAGGCAGCAACTGCAGAGGCTAAATACGATGATGCAGCCAGTATATATACAACAATGCTGGATAGTTTAAAAGGGTTTGCCGATGAATTAAATACTATAAATGTTCCTTCTGCTGTAGCTATTGTTATAAATACGCAGGACTTTTTAAATCATGGTGATCTCACTAAATGGAAACAATATTGCAATTCACTTCGTATAAGACTTTTGACAAGAGTTAGCGGAGTTAGCGCATTTCAGGACAGAGCAAAAAGCGAAATTGCAAGTATTGTTGGTAACAGTACTACATACCCGCTTGTCTCCACCAATGATGATAATATTATGGTGAAGGTGGTAAACACAACTACTCCTATTAACAATGGCACGAATACTGGTGACGCTTCTGAATTTTACACAGGACTAATTGGATGGGGACAAGCTGACAGAGCGAATAAGATGATGATTGATTATATGAATAGCAATAGTGATCCGAGATTGCGTGCCATGTTCGAACCCGGCGACAGTGCTAATAGTGCTTATATTGGGCTGGACCCCACATTGACAAGCACAGAACAAACTGCAATTTTAAATGCAGGTACTATTGCACGCTATAATCGTTCTACGCTTTCTCAAAATAATTTTTTGCCCGGCGTATTAATTAATGCAGCGGAAGTACATTTTATGTTAGCGGAATATTATTTGAAAGCGGGAAATGATGCCGGTGCAAAAACGGAGTATGAAGCAGGAATTACGCAATCCATTAACTACTATTATTGGTTGCATACTTTAAGTAACAGCAGCGTTTCAGGTCCTTTAACTCCATTAGGAGCGAATGAGATATCCGATTATCTTTCCGCTGCAGGTGTTTCCTGGACTGCCGCAACAACTACTGACGAAAAGTTAAGCAGGATCGCTACGCAAAAATGGATTAACTACAGCGTTTTGCAACCCATGGAAGCATGGGCTGAAATCAGAAGGCTGGATCTTCCTTCATTCCATTTTCTTCAGGATGCAGGAACCCAAAAACTTCCTCCCACCAGGTGGCTATACCCAACAAATGAGTTAACCTATAATGCTGCTAATTTCGAGGCGGTAGAATCAAAAAACAATTTGAATACAAAAATTTTCTGGGATGTGAAATAAGGAGTTTCTGGTTTTCTTACATAGCATTTGAAAAGGCTGTCTCGAATTGAGCCAGCCTTTTATTTTGGCATATTTCCCTTTCCCCGCAATGTC
>DATBFI010000216.1:0-8394 GCA_036558585.1 Chitinophagaceae bacterium | reverse complement strand
TGTCGGAATACTGCCAAGCAATTCCATAAAATCTGGCTCAAGATAACCCTGCGAGGGATTACCCGAAAAAATCTGCAGAGGGCTATTATATACAACAAACATTGCCAACTGATGACAGCGCGTCCCCTGGCTCATTACTTTTCCCCAAATTGGTTTGAATTGTGCCTTCGTGGCATTATCCAAAATACCGGGTTCATAATCGAGTGGCCCCGCAAGCATGCGTGTGAATGGTAATGTAACATTATGCCCCGGCGTAGGTTTATCGCTCCATGCATTGTATTCGGAGCCAAGCACACCTTCTCTTGTAATGTTATTTGGGTATGTACGGTCAAAACCTTTTGGCGGATAAGCGCCATGAAACATGATCATTAGTTTATGTGCAGCACACGCTTCTGTAATGCGTTGATAAAAGTTTACAGTTTTCTGATCGTCCCTGTCAATAAAATCTGTCATGATAAAATCAACACCCCATTTGTTGAATTGATCCAATGCGCTGTCCAATTGTTTATCTAATGTCATTGATAATGTCCACATACTTAGTTTGATCCCTTTCTCTTTTGCATAGACAGCGATAGTATCCATATTGATATTGGGATTTATCTTAAACAGATCTTTTGTATCACTCCATCCTGCATCCATCATTATCCTGTCAAATCCAAAATGCCGGGCGAAATCAATATAATATTTATACGATGCAGTGTTGACGCCGCTTTTAAAGGGAACATTAAAGAGGTTTACGTCGATGATCCATTCGTCTGTGCACTTGCCGGGATGAATCCATGAAACATCTTTTAATTTTGAAGGCGTTGCCAAACGATACACCATATCATTTGCCGGCAGCTCTTTATCGTTTCTTGCAATCATCAGCACACGCCAGGGAAAATTTCTGTTGCCACTGGTTTTTGCAATATAATCCGCACGATCAGTTACAACCATTTGCGGATAATCTCCCTCGGCAATTTTTTCTTTTAAGGGATAAGGGGCAAACTCTCCTTCTAATGCAAATGAATCAGTACCCTTTAAAAACATTCCCGGGTAATCTAAAAGATCAGATTCTGTTAAAGCGATTTTTATACCATCAGCAGTTGATATAAGTGCAGGCGAAAACATTACATCCCTATTGGTAAGACTGTCCAATGATTTATATTCATATAACTCCTCAAAGCTGGTATGAAATATATCAAGTCCTTCTCTCTGATGAATTAAAGGAGCAAACACTGTTGCCTCTTTCTGAAATTCAAAAATGGCCGTCTCTTTTTTAACGGTGATTGAATCATTGAATCTTGAAACGATCCTGTATGCAATACCATCATTGTAAACCCTAAATACAATACTGAAATTTTCCCTGAATTGGATGACCAATTCATTATAAATATCGGGGATATTTTTCCTGGTACCGGGAGCTGGCGGTGTAATGATTTCATTTACAGAATCAACTTTTGTTGACCTCACACGAAGATCATCAGAAAGTTTTTTATGGTCCTTCAATTCCATGTCAATTACAGATGGTTCAAGAATGGTTTTATTATCGACCGAAATGCTGTAAGTAAAAATTTTGTTTATACTGATGGTAACACGAATAGAATTATCAGGAGAGGATACTTGCAAAGAATCAGACGCTATAGCCGTGCAACATAAAAGCAAACAGATAACAATAATCAAAAAATTTTTCATAATCGATTTGATATTAAAATCCACGAGAGAAGTACTTCGCTTGTACAGGCAACACTCAAAACATGATTAAAGATAGGGACGATAAAGTGATTTTTTTGTGGATGCTTATCTTCAATAGCCCACGAATCCGCTCTGGCGAATATGCAGTGCAAGATCTGCCCTCAGGCAACGCGCCTTATAATGAACAGGCATTTTATATGTGTCTTTTAGAGAGTATCCTGTTGCAAGGGTTGCTCAATTTATTGAAAGCCTGTAGCTGCTACATAATTAACTATCAAAAATATTTTCGGCTGTGTCAAATAAAAATTACTACGAACTTTACCCGCATATGAGAGTTGTAATAACAGCCGCCACAGTTGGAGAATGGATGCCCTCCTTTCTTGAAATTGATACCTTGTATACGAGTGAAAGCAGGCGATTAAAAATTATGTTTCACCAGGGTGGTGTGGGTTTACTTTCAAACGCGGTCTCATTAACACGACTAGCATATGAAGAAAAACCTGACCTGATCATACAAGTTGGTATTGCGGGATGTTTCCGCTCAAATTTTAATTTAGGTAAAGTAGTTGTCGTAAGAGAAGAGATCCTTGGCGATATGGGTGTGGAGGAAGAGGGAAAGTGGAAAGATATTTTTGATTTGAAGTTGGAGAAGCCTGGCTATCCTCCCTTTGAAAAGAGAAGATTACCCAACCATTGTCTTTCCAGGGTTAATTTGTTGAGACTTTCTGAAGTAACGGCTGTAACTGTAAACGAAGTAACCACCAATGACGAGCGGATAAAAGAACTTATACGAAAATACGAACCAGATATAGAAAGTATGGAGGGCGCAGCTCTGCACTTCGTGGGAAGAGAAATGAATATTCCTTTTTTGCAGGTACGGGCGATATGCAACTATATTGGGGAAAGAAATAAAGAAAAATGGAAAATGCAGGAAGCAATTGACAATCTTAACCAGACAATATTGAAGTATGTAGATAAACTGTATAAGGTTGCCTAAAATAAAAAATTGAAATTCGAAATCCGGATAACCTGAATTTAAATATGAAACTCTTGCTTGGTTTTTCGCCTTGTCCAAATGATACTTTTATTTTCGATGCACTGGTCAATAAAAAAATTGATACAGAAGGTCTCGAGTTTAATGTTGTGCTCGAAGATGTGCAAACCCTGAATGAGTGGGCAATACAGGGGAGGCTTGATATTTCTAAGATAAGTTATGGTGTGTTGCCTTTGATATTAAAAAATTATATTGTTTTAAACAGCGGTAGTGCTTTGGGTAAAGGTGTGGGACCACTCCTGGTCTCGCAATACGGATTTCAGATTTCGGATCTAGAAAATTCCGTTATCGTTATACCCGGTGAGCATACGACAGCACATATGCTCTTTTCTCTTGCGTTTCCCGGGGCAAAAAATAAAATTTTCAAAATATTCAATGAAATAGAAGATTGGGTTTTGCAAAATTCATCTGCTGCCGGAATTATTATTCATGAGAACCGTTTTACTTACCGGTTAAAGGGATTGCATAAATTAATAGATCTTGGCGAATACTGGGAAGAAGAAACCGGTGTACCTATTCCGTTAGGTGGCATGGTAGCAAAGAGAAATTTAGATGAGTCAATTATTGAGAAAGTTGATAAATTGATCAGAAAGAGCATTAAATATTCCCTTGAAAATAACTCCATTGAATTATCAGGTTTTGTAAAACAAAATGCACAGGAAATGAGTGAGGCGGTAATGCATCAGCATATTGAGCTTTATGTAAATGATTATTCTGTTGAATTAGGAGAAGAGGGTAAAAAAGCTATAGTGAAATTGTTACAGGTTTATAAACAATTATATCCTGAGGCTGATATAGCCAAGGAAGAAATATTTGCCTGAGTTACTTCTGACAGATTTTCACCCTCATACATTATTTGTCTGACATGTTTATTTTTTGGGAAAAAAATACCCCAAAATTTTTAAGAGTTCCACAAGCTTAAAAATAAAATTCTCTGATGACCAGGGTGCAACTTCTTGCAAATGATCATCAGAGAATATGGTGTTCCTGATAGGTGCCTTATATTACTAAGAGGGCGGAGCCCTTTAAATAATCCTTTGAAAATTCTCTATAATCATGCCATTTATTCACTTCCGAAAAAAAAGATTGGTTAGCTTTTTGATTATTATTTACATCCTTAACAGCATGAATTTAAGCACTAACGAATGAAAGTTAAGGAGATAAAGATTGTTAAAATCATAACTTAAATTTAAGTTTTATGAAGATTTGTTTAGTCAGTAGTTTTCCCCCACGTCAATGTGGAATTGCAACTTTCTCATACAATTTGCTTTCTTCATTGCAAGGCAAACTAAATAATCAGAAAGTTGACTCTTTTGTGGTTGCGTTAAATGATTATGATACTGAGTATGCATATCCTGAAGAAGTTACATTTTCTATTCAGCAAAATATACAACAGGATTATATAAAAGCAGCAAATTATATTAATGCCAATGCGGACGTTTGCATTTTGCAACATGAATATGGCATTTATGGCGGAAATAATGGCGTATATATTCTTTCATTATTAAACAGGTTAACTATACCAGTTGTTGCTACTTTACATACTGTTTTAAAAGATCCGTCATTTTTACAAAAAGCGATTATAGAGCAGATAGCTACGAAATCTTCGAAGGTGGTAGTTATGACGCGTCTTGCTGTAAAATTTCTGAAAACAATTTATCAAGTTCCTGAAGAAAAAATTGTATTGATAGAACATGGCGTTCCCGATTTAGCAGGAACAACGCAAATACACAAAGAACTTCTTCCTTTTAATGATAAAAGGATATTATTCACATTCGGATTGCTAAGTAAGAACAAGGGAATTGAGACCGTTATCAGGGCATTGCCGGATGTCGTAAAAAATCATCCCGATATAATGTATATTGTTTTGGGTAAAACACATCCTGCGGTGTTAAGACATTCAGGTGAAGAATACCGTAATTGCCTGAAACAACTTGCTGCAGAATTAGATGTAGACCAGCATGTATATTTTATTGATAAGTTTGTTAATGATGAAGAATTATTTACTTTTCTCAAGTCAACTGATATCTATATTACCCCCTACCATAATGAAACCCAAATCACAAGCGGCACTTTATCTTATGCCATTGGAGCGGGGGCAGTTGTAGTATCTACTCCTTACTGGCATGCACAGGAATTACTTTCAAATGACCGTGGAAGATTGTTTCCATTTAAGGACGCGGAAGCATTAAGCTCTGTTTTAAATGAACTGCTTGATGATCCTGTACAATTGGAAAATATCCGGAAAAGAGCATTCCAATACGGGCAACATTTAAGATGGCCTTTAATTGGATCAAGATATATTGATACTGCTTCCGATGCAATACAATATTACCAGGTATTAACCAAAGATGCCGACGTTTTAGTTGCTGAAAATATGCCCTCTTTCAGTCTTGCTTATTTAAAAAGATTAACTGATAGTACGGGTGTGATTCAGCATGCAAAATATGGTATTCCTAATTGGAAAGAGGGATATTGTGTTGATGATAACGCAAGAGCATTGCTTACTGTGTTAATGGCATACCAGCAAACAAATAATAAGGATGGTTTAGACTTGCTGCCCACTTACTTAAGTTTTCTCCACTACATGCAAAGGGATGATGGCAGATTCAGAAATTTTCTTCACTATAACAGGAACTATCTCGATGAAGTTGGCTCTGAAGACGCCTTTGGAAGAACTATCTGGGCACTTGGTTATCTTATTCGTTATGCACCAAATAATTCTTACAAAGAATTTGGACTTGAATTGTATCACCGCTCTTTTTCGCAGTTCACACAACTTACAAGTTTAAGGGCTATTGCGGATACAATGGTTGGAATTTGTCATTATTTAAAAGCGTACCCAACTGATGAAGGTATGTTGCAGGTACTGGTACAGTTAACAAAAAAATTAACTGACTCGTATGAGCAACGCCATTCAAAAAATTGGAACTGGTTCGAAAATGAACTGATTTATGATAATGGGATTTTGCCATTGGCACTGCTACATAGCTATGAAATTACAGGAAACATTGCGGTAAAAAATGTCGCCTTGAAAACTATTGACTTCCTTGAAACTAAAACATTATCTAAAGGTTATTTTACACCGATAGGTAATAATGGGTGGCATAAAAAAAATGGTGAAAAAGCTTTATTTGACCAGCAGGCTATAGAAGTTATGGCTATGGCATTTATGTATCAGCAGGCTTTTAAGGTAACAAAAGATGCGCAACACATCAAACATTTGAATATTTGCTTTTCATGGTTTTTAGGGAATAATGAATTACATGTTCCCCTGTACGATCATGAAACGCAGGGCTGCTGCGACGGTTTGGAATGCGAGGGTATTAACCGCAACCAGGGGGCCGAAAGTACACTTGCTTATCTTGCTTCTCATCTTGTAGTTTTAAAAACAAGAGCATGGCAACATGAATCTGAAAAGAAGAAGATCAATATGCTTTCTAAAAATGAATTAATGGCGGTATGAGGATCGCAATGTTGGCGCCTGTTGCCTGGCGTACGCCACCAAGGCATTATGGTCCATGGGAACAGGTAGCCTTCAACATTTCAGAAGGACTGGCAAAAAGAGGAATAGACGTTACTTTATTCGCCACAAAAGATTCTTTTACTTCCGGTAAGCTTGATGCAATTATTGAAAAAGGATATGAAGAAGATAAAACCCGGAATGCCAAAGTACTTGAATGCATGCATATAAGTTATGTGATGGAGAAAGCAAATCAATTTGACCTTATTCACAATCATTTTGATTTTCTCCCTTTAACTTATTCAGGACTGGTTGCTACACCTATGATCACTACCATACATGGGTTCTCTTCTCCGCAAATAATCCCTGTTTACAAAAAATATAATGACATAAATTATTACGTCTCGATTAGTGATGCAGACAGGCATCCATCATTAAAATATATTGCGACTATCTATCATGGCATACAGCCTGATGAATTTGTTTACATTGAAAAACCACAAGATTACCTGATTTCTTTTGGACGCATTCATCCTGATAAAGGGACTGATGAAGCGATCGCGATTGCCAAAGCCACGGGCAAAAGATTGCTGATAGCAGGCATTATTCAACATCCCGAATATTTTAGAGAAAGAGTGGAGCCTTTTATTGATGAAGATCAAATTATTTTTTTAGGACATGCCGGCCCTGAGAAAAGGAAAGAATTATTGGGTAACGCCATCGCGTTATTGCATCCCATACATTTTAATGAACCATTTGGCTTAAGTGTGGCGGAAGCCATGTTTTGCGGCACACCGGTGATCGCATACAACAGGGGTTCTATGCCTGAGCTTATTGCAAATGGTGTATCAGGTTTTCTTGTTAATAATATTGAAGAAGCAGCGAACGCTGTAAATAAAATAGGACACGTAAGCCGGAGAAAATGTTATGAATATGCAACCGCAAAGTTCAGTTATGAAACAATGATCGATAAGTATATCGAAGCATACAAATCAATATTGAACAAATAGTATCCTGCAAGTTTTTTGAGCTGAGCTATGAAATATGAATTAAGTTCTGTTGCATCGCACCCTTTATACGTTCTGATGTTTATGCAGCAGTAGAACGAAAAATCGAAACAAAAAATTATTCTTTGGTGTCAGGAGAACATTAGTTTGCCCGTTAAAAAGTGTAGTTCAAATGAAAAAAATGCCGATTGACAATTCGCCAGCCGGCATTAGGTAATGAATTGTTTTCCGGGAATCCTATTTTACAAACTAATCTCATAGATTAATTCTGCTGCAAAATTGCTTCAGCCTGCGGATCAACTTTTGTTCCTTGCGCAGCTGTTATCAACCATTTGCCATCCTTTTTAATTTCTACTATGGTGAGCAGAAATTTGTTCTCACCTTGTTTATTATTAACTCTGTCAACTTCATCCGGAGGATAACGGGCACCCATTTTAGCCGATATATTAACAACAGCAACATCGGCAGTAATAAAGCGTATAGAAATACTTTGCTCATCAGGTGTAAAGGAAGTATTTTTTAGTACAGACTTATGACCATTCTGATGTCCTGACTGCACCTGGTTACGTCCCTTCCATAAAACTCCGGGCCCAATTACAAAATTCATATCTTCAGTAGCGTATTCAGAAAGATCTGAAAAATCATGCCTGTTCCAACTCTTGAAATAGGCATTTGCCACACGTATTACATCTTCATTGTCTCTTGAAAATTGAGCATAATTAATGACTGCATAGCTGCTCAATAAGAGCGTTAAAAATAACTTTTTCATAAACTAATTTTTTATGGTTAAATAATGTGAGAAGTGCTTTTTCCAAGCCTTTATTTAACTTCAGGCTTCGGTAACACGATGTAAAATTCGCAACAACGCGAAGGGAGAAATAGTATTAAAGCGACAACTTAAGCATTTATAACGCCTGATGCCGGCATAATGGCTTTATAAGTAGTTGGCGTAGCAGAAGTAAAAAGTTTGAAATCACGGATAAAATGCATTTGGTCAAAATATCCACATTCATAAGCAATAGAAGTCCAAGTTAACTCGGGACGTGTACGCTTTAACCGAAAAGCTTTGGCAAAGCGCGCTTGCCTGATAAACATTGTTGGAGTTGTACCAATGCGATCAAGGAATTGCCTTTCAAATTGACGAAAGCTAACACAAGATATATTCGACAACTTTTCCATTGTGTATTGATCGGGAG
>DATBFI010000215.1:0-7948 GCA_036558585.1 Chitinophagaceae bacterium | reverse complement strand
CTGTCGTTGAGATTATTCCAGTTGTTTGTTGAATCATAAGTGAAATGATATTTTGCCGCCATGGCAGGAAACCATTTATTGGCTTCATGCACAAAACTAATATGAGCAAGATCGCTGCGGTTTGTGTAAAAAGCAACTACTTTAAATTTCGATGAATTATTTTGTGCGGCAACAACAGAGATAAGACAACAATACACTACACTCAATAAAATTATTTGAGCAAGCCCTTTTCTAATTTTTATAAACGCGGACAAATTCCCGCCTGGATATAGCATGATCCTTAACCATGTTAATGAGAGCTTGAAGGTAATATTTTATTACTGCGGATAAATTGTTCAGCAGGAATTGGTGAAATAAATTACCATTCTGCATGAGGAACATCTTCTAAACGATAATAAATTTTTAAGCCCCTTTCTTTAGCGATTCTCACATCCTCATCAGCGCCTTTCGACTCTCCTTCGAGACGGAGCACGGCATCGCATTTTGTAAGCAATCTTTTTGCTACGGGATATAGGATTTCTTCATAAGCTTCATCACCCGGTTTTTTTGAACCCGCAAGATGCAGTAACGGAAGAGCGACCCACTCACCGATCATCGGTATATGTCCTAAACGGAAAAGTGGAAGCGCCACAGATTCCAGGCGATTTAAATTTTTTTTCATTAACTCGGGATCGTCATTTGTGCCGCTGCGGTAAGGGCCTGCAATAAGTATAAACATAGATTTTTATTTACTGCAAAGAAAAAAACGAGAGAGCAGAAAAAAATTAATGTAGATTAAGAAATAGGTTTTCTTGTTTTATTCCTTCGTACTGTACTTAAAAATTCAGGTGTGACACCAAGATAAGATGCAATTTGTTTCTGTGAAATATATGGAATTAACTGGGGATATTTACTGATAAATATGTTATACCTTTCTTCAGCCGAAAGCGATAAGTTTTGCAGCACCCTTAGTTGTTCCCTGATGTAGGAGTTCTGCATTATTATCCTGAAAAATCTCTCAAATTTGGGCACTTCGAGGTAAAGTTTTTCCAAATCATTTTTTCTCAGTTGCAATACACAACTGTCTTTAATTGCAATGATATTCTGCATGGCGGGTTGTTCCATTATAAAACAATACATATCCGTAATCCACCAGTCGTGGATGGCAAACATAATGGTAGATTCCTTACCCTCTTTGTCAACATAATAGGCTCTTAAAGCACCGGAATGAACATAGCTGATTGTTTTGCAGGATTGCCTCTCTTTTAACAGGAAATCTTTCCTGGGTATTTCTTTGTATCGAAGCAATGAAGTGAAGTGCTCTGTTTCTTCATCATTGAGCGTGATATGCCTGGCAATATTTTTAAGAATTGATTGAAAGATCATAGAGCAAATACAGGTAGAAAATTTTCAGGCCACCATATTTTCAGGAAAGATAATATTTGTTGAAGAAAAGCCTTGCGTTCGGCGGGCTATAAATATCATAGCTCGTTTTCAAAACAACATTGAATGCAAGTAATATATCAGAAATCAAAAATTTAAAAGCTTCTATTGCTTCTCCACTTCGAACAGGGTGCTCAGTTTCTGCAATGTCTTTTCCAAATCAATACCCTTGCCCAAAACGGGTTTGAAGAGGTCTCCTTCATTTTTTATTCGGTCACGAATGTTGAAGATCGTAAAGTTTTTAGGCGATAGACCTTTTTTTACTTCCTCCCAATGCAGGGGTGTGGAAACAGTAGCACCGGGCTTTGGCCGCAATGAATAAGGAGCCGCAATGGTTTGTATAGTTCTGTTCTGCAAAAAATCGAGATATATTTTCTTTTTTCTTTTGGCAGGATTTCTTTCAACACTTGTATACGAGGGAATTTCCTGGTGCACCATCTGTACAATAAGCTGGGCAAGCAGCTTCGATTGTTCGTAAGTATATTTTGTACCGAGCGGAATATAAATATGCATACCTGTAGCGCCCGATGTTTTGCAATAAGCTGGTACATTTATCGAGTCCAGCACCTGTTTTACAACATTCGCACATTCAACAACTTCATGAAACGGGTTTTCATCCGGGTCAAGATCAATTACACACCAGTCAGGATTTTCAGGCGATTGAATGCGGCTATGCCAGGGATTCATTTCAATGCAACCTAATGAGGCGATGTACATTAAGTGCGCTTCGTCTGCGCATACTAAAAATTGTTTTGTGCCGCCATCCGACTCGCTTGTATAGGGATACGTGGTTATCCAGTCTGCTACTTTGCCCTGCACATTTTTCTGAAAAAAATTTTCTCCGTTTATCCCATTTGGATGACGATTGAGAGACTGCGGCCTGTCCTTCATATATGGAAGTATAAAAGGCATCACCTCGTAATAATAATTCAACATATCGCGTTTGGTGATCTTCTCATCAGGCCAGTAAATTTTATTAAGGTTTGTAAACTTTAATTCATGCTTATTTATTGTGACAATTTTTTCATTTTCATCATTGGCCAAAAGGGTTCCGCGCTCTGCTTTCCCGGTTTTTGTTGCTGTTTTCTTTTTTACCGGGGCAGCAAAATTGTCGTAGACTAATTGTTTTGTTTTTGCTATACCTTGTTTTGAGACCTGTTTCCTTTTTGTTGTTTTGGCCGGAGGGGAAACAACTTTTTCATTCTTTTCGTCCTTCGCTGTTTTATCTTCACGCAAACCCAGGAAAATAGGGATACGTAAAATCCCTTCTGATGTCCATTCCGCATATTTTATTTCACAAACAAATTGAGGTTTTACCCATGTTACAGGCATATTGGTTTTGGGTTTTTTTTCAAATGGACAAACATCTGTAATTAACGGCTCTATTTTTTGATATGTCTCTTTTAAAGTTTTTTCTGTGAAACCGGAACCGGTATGTCCTACGTAAATCAACTTATCGCCTTCGTATTTCCCCAGGACGAGTGCACCAAAATGTTTACGGCTTTTTCTTGGTTTTGTAAAGCCACAAATGATCGCTTCTGTTTGCTGGTTGTTCTTGATCTTTAACCAGCTTTTTGTCCTGTAATTAATAGTATATACACTGCCCGCTTTTTTTGCCATCACTCCTTCAAGCCCTTTTTCTATTGCTGCGGCAAAAAAAGCCTTCCCCTCTCCCACTAGATGATCGCTAAATTTAATCAGCGGCTCATCTTCAGGCATTACACTTTGCAAAATAGCTTTTCTTTCAACTAAAGGCAATTGCGTGTAATCTTTACCATCATACCACAACAGATCAAAAGCATAATAGAACAAATTTGCAGTATTACCGGTTTTTGCAAAGCCTTGCAAGGCCTGGAAATCCGGCCTTCCCTCTTTATTCACAGCAATTATTTCACCATCGATCAATGCATTTATTTTCCAATTTCCTAAAGCCTCTGCAATCATTCCAAACTTCTCATTGTAAGAAAGATTGGCTCGAGAACGCAGGTCAACCTTGCCATTTTTTAGATAAGCCAAAGCTCTGTATCCATCCCATTTGATTTCATATACCCAATCCTCATCATCAAAAGGTTTATCTACAACTGTTGCAAGCATTGGTCTTATATCGTGGGGAAAAGAAGATTTTTTTCCCTTCTCAAGAAGCAGGGAAATATCACCATCAGGTTCTCCTATATCATCATCTGTCTTCTCTTCAGATGCTGTTTTGGTGATCTTTTTTGCTGCCTTTGTTTTTGCAGATTTCGTATGAGTTGATGCCTTCCTGTTACTGCCCCAAAAATTTTTGCTTGTTTTTTCTACCTGTTCAAGTGTTTTATTTGATACAACTGATTTATCTTTTTTAGTAATGTCGTTTGCAGAGGCATATTTATCTCTATGCTTTATTAATAACCAGGCGTTTTCTCCGCGACTGTTTATTTTCACCAAAGCAAATTCGCCTTTCAATTTTTTTCCATGCAAAATAAATTTGAGGCTACCCTGTTTCAACTGGCGCAATAAAATTTTTTCCTCTTCTTTTTTATTATCTGTTGATTCTATTGGTTCGTAAGTTCCCTCATCCCACACAATCACAGTACCCGCACCGTAATTTCCTTCAGGTATGATGCCTTCAAAAGTTCTGTAGTCGTAAGGATGATCTTCCACCATCATCGCAAGTCTCTTCATTTCCGGGTCCAACGAAGGCCCTTTTGGTATTGCCCAGCTTTTTAAAACTCCCTCCATTTCCAGCCGAAAGTCATAATGCAGATGTGAAGCATCATGCTTTTGCACTACAAAACGCAATTCTTTACCAGAAGCTTTCCCGCCCGTTGGCTCGGGTGTCTTATTAAATGAACGCTTCAGCTTATATTTTGACAAACCCATTGTATCAATTTGCTGTACAATTTAATTTTAAAAAACTATGCCAGCAAGAATTTCGATTTTACACTTTTTAAAATTCATTTATGGAACCAGGGGGCATAATTATTTCATCACCGTTTTAATTTTTATTCATCTATACCGGAGGATAACATCAAAAAAAAATAATCAATAATGAAAAATTGATCAAAATGAACGTGGCAGGAAAATAGTATTATAGAAATTATGCGCAACAAAAAGATGAATATAGGCACGTCTGGCTGGAGTTATAAACACTGGAAAAATGTTTTCTACCCTGAGGGCATGAAGCCAACTGATTATTTACCATTTTATGCAAAAGAGTATGAAGCAACAGAGATCAACACAAGCTTTTATCACTTACCGAGAGAATCAACGGTGATTCAATGGACAGAGAAGGTCCCAAAGCAATTCCGGTTTTGCGTTAAGATGAGTCGCTTTATTACGCATGTAAAAAGATTGCTTGAACCGGATGAGGCACTGGATCGTTTCTTCGATGTGTTCAAACACATGAAAGAAAAGATGGGACCTGTATTGATCCAGTTACCGCCTTCTTTAAAGTTTGAATATGAAAGAGCCGGGCATTTTTTTTCTGTTTTAAAACAGAATCATAAGGAATATGATTTTGCACTGGAAGTGCGTCATGAAACATGGATGGCAGAAGAGAGCCTTACACTAATGGCGAAGTATGATATTGCTTTTGTTATCTCACAATCAGGGGCAAGATTTCCTTATGCGGAAACGGTGACCTCAAAAAATATTTATATCCGTTTTCATGGGCCGAAAGAATTATATGCTTCTGCTTACACTGATGAGATGCTGGCGGATTTTGCAAAAAAATTTAAAGCATGGATCAAAGAGGGACATTATATATGGGTGTTCTTCAACAACGATATTCATGCATATGCATTAAGCAATGCAAAAACGCTTATGACAATGATGGAATAAAAACGTCGTAAAACATTAAACGAAATGACGAAATGATTTAATTATTCTTTGCTGCGTTTTTACCAGGCTCTTACAGTGATGATGAAATAACACACTTTGTTTTTATAAGCATTTTTATAACAAAAATAGTTTTCAATGGCAGGATAATTGTGCATTTTACGTCTGTTGCTTAATTTTAAAACAATAATTTATGAAGAGAATTCTTATAGTTACAGCACTTGCCATTTCGTTAACAATTGTAAGCTGCGGCAATCAAAATCAGTCCCCTGATACTAATTCACCTGCCAATACTGATTCCCTGGCAAATTCAAATAATAGTAGAGATACAAGCAGCGGAATGACTAATGATAGTTTAGGAAACAACACAATGAAGGGTGACAGTAGCGTTAAATAGAAATATAATGGAGAGTATAAAATTGAAAGAAAAAGTCAGCAAGTTTAGCTGGCTTTTTTGTTTTCGATTTTATTTGACTCTTCCTAAATAACAGTCTTTAGTTACACTATAAAGTTTTGAAGAGTTGGGGAAGTTATTACACATCTATTTAGAGTCATCGATCATATCAGGCATAAAAGAGGATATTTAACTCTTCATGATTTCCTAAGTCATATGGTATGGTTTTTTGTCTTTAATTAAAGTTATTTTTGTTATATAAAAAATTGAAAATGCAAAATCAATCTTCAAATACAACACAAAATAAAGGGCAAGAGGCAAATCAAAGCTCTTCCAAAGCACCCACAGAAAACCCTGGTAACCTGAATCCCAATGCTGATATGCAGGAGCCGGGCGCCAATATGATGGATCAAAAAATTCAAATGAATACTCTTTCTGAGGTGTTGGAAAGGCTTAGATTAAAAAAGCTGGACAATGAATTTCGCTGGACTCCTGAAGGATTTACAGCGGGTAAGGGTAAAGTATACACACCTGAACATCTCACTATTATTAAAACATACCGTTTTGAGGGAGAATCAAATCCTTCTGATATGGAGATAATTTATATCATTGAAGCCGATGATGGTTTAATTGGTTACAGCATTGATGCTTATGGCATGTACAGTAACCACGAGGATGAAGAAGGATATGATAATTTTATTCGGAAAATTCCCGTTAAGGACCGCGACGAGCAACTTATTTTCGAGATTTAAATTAAGGATCTATTGCTTCTTTTAGTCACGCTCGGAACTACAGTTTTCACTCTTCTGGCATTGTTTTTACTTATGGTTAATTATTAACCATGAAAAAATAATTTTTATGAAACATGAAGCTCATACTAAAAAAACGGACACTAAACATGGATCATCTGAAACAACAACAAATCTGGATGAAATAAAAAAATGGGCTGAGGCAAGAGAGGGCAAACCTGTGATTATAAAGGGAACGGAAAAAGGAAAAGAAGGTGGAGGTGTGCTTAGAATTGATTTTCCGGGATTCAGAGGTGGAGACACGTTTGAAGAAGTTTCCTGGGATGAATGGTATAAAATCTTCAAAAGCAGGAATCTCGAATTTCTATACCAGGATAAAACAGCCGATGGAAAAGAAAGCAGGTTTTTTAAATTGATCAGTAAGGAATAAGGGTTAAAAAATGTTTTCATCTTAAAACAAAAGTGGCAAGCGCCACTTTTTTCGTCCCTAAAAAGCAAGTATCATCCATTCTTTTAGAGCGATGAAGTGAAATAAAAGAAAATATTTCATAAATTTCTTTTTCTAAATTGACAAAATATGCGATCTATTTGGTCAGGGGCAATTGGTTTCGGACTGGTAACCATCCCTGTAAAACTCTACAGCGCCACTGAGGAAAGCTCACTGAACCTCGACATGCTTGACAAAAAAGACCAGGCACATATTCGTTTTAAAAGGGTAAATGAAAACACCGGCAAGGAAGTGGAGTGGGAAAATATTATAAAGGCATACGACTATGAGGGAAAATATATAGTTCTTACAGATAAAGATTTTGAAAGTGCCAGTCCTGAAAAATCAAAATATATTGACATTTTTCAATTTGTAAAAGAAGAAGAAATTGACAGTATTTATTTTGAAAAGCCCTATTACGTTGAGCCGGACAAAACCGGGAGCCGACCTTATGCTTTATTAAGGGAAGCCTTGAAAAAAGCCGGCATGGCAGGTGTTGGTTCTTTCGTGATGAGAAACAAGGAGCATCTGGCAGTAATAAAAGTTTATGAAAATGTGATCGTTTTAAATATGATCCGGTACGAGCAGGAGATCAGAGCATATAAAGAGCTAAAAATACCCGATGCCTCCGAGGCAAAGGCAACTGAACTGAAAATGGCGCTGGAACTTATTAAACAAATGACCGAGCCCTTTGATATTAGCCAGTACAAAGACACCTACACAGAGCAATTAATGAAGCTGATAAAAGCGAGGGCAAAAGGTGGCAAACCGGCAACTCCTAAACTTAAAGTGGTACATAAACAAACCGAAGACCTTATGGAACAATTAAAAGCAAGTCTTACTACGAAAAAGAAAAAAGCATCTTAGTTCAATAAAATACTATATTTTATATGCAGCCTGTGCAAGGGAATGTATTTTGAAATTTGGGAAAACGATACCCACAATTGTGAATAATTATCAACAACTTCTGAGAGTTTCGTAATTTTTTAGCTTAACATTTCTTTTGGTAGGATTTTTTCTATAGATAGTAACATTCCCTAAAATTATTGAATGAGCAGAAAAAAAATATTGATTATTGAT
>DATBFI010000214.1:0-11878 GCA_036558585.1 Chitinophagaceae bacterium | reverse complement strand
ACACTTCAACAGGTGCATCAAGAGATGTGAAACAATTATATTCGATTCTGTGTGCAAGTGCTTCAGTAAAAGAATTATTTTGTTGTTCTTCACTCAACACGAGACACTTACCGTGTCTCCTTACAGTTTCAAAAACGAGTTCTTCATCAAGCGGGAACAAAGTGCGGAGATCGATAATTTCTACCTGTCCCGGGAAGGAACCTGATGCTGCTTTTGCCCAATACACACCCATGCCATATGTAACTACGCAAACTGTTTCACCCGATTCTATTTTTTGATCGTTTGCTTTTAAAACAACATTCGCTTTACCAAATGGAAGCATATAATCTTTTGAAGGCTCGATCGTTTTTGCTTCATCTGTCCCCGGTACTTTACTCCAGTATAAACCTTTGTGCTCGAGCATTATAACGGGATTTGGATCATAGTATGCTGCTTTCATCAAGCCTTTAATATCGGCGGCATTCGATGGATAACAAACTTTTATTCCTTTTATGCTTAATAATGTTGATTCCACGCTGCCACTGTGATACGGGCCTCCTCCTCCATAAGCACCAACAGGTACACGCAGGATCATGCTAACAGGATATTTGCCATTAGATAAATAACATGATTTGGAAATTTCCGATACTAACTGGTTAAGACCCGGATAAATGTAATCTGCAAATTGCACTTCTACAATGGGTTTTAAACCAATAGCGGAAAGGCCAGCAGTTGAACCAACAATATATGCTTCCTGTATTGCTGTATTAAACACACGATGATCACCAAATTTTTCGGCAAGAGTGGCGGCCTCACGGAAAACACCCCCAAGTCTTCGACCAACATCCTGCCCATAAAATATGCACTCATCATGTTCCTGCATTAATTCTTCAATCGCATGCAAAGCTGCATCAACCATAATTGTTTTTTCACCATTTGCAGGTTGTCTTATTCCATGTTCCTCTTTTACAGGTGTAGGAACAAATACATGATCGCCCACTGTTGCCGGCGATGGTTCTTCAGATGCAACTGCTTCATCAAATGCCTTTTGTGCCGCTTCTTTTGCTTCATGCTCAATATTATTAATTTCAGTTTCGCAAATTCCGGATTGAATTAATGCGTGACGCAATTTGGGATATGGGTCTCTTTGAGCATGCTTTTCCAGGTCTTCTTTACTCCTGTAAAATTCTTTGCGTACGCCACTTGTATGATGTCCCAACAAAGGAACCAGAGCATGCACCAGCATAGGCTTTCTTTCTTTTCTTACAAAATCAATTGCCTGTTGCATTATTTCATAAGCTGCAATAAAATCGCTGCCATCAACCTGGAGTTTATTCAACCCTTTAAAACCATCAGCAAATTCAAATGCATTCATGGTTCTTGCTTCTGCTGCTGAAACACTGATGCCCCAGCTATTATCCTGTACCAGGTAAATAATCGGTAATTGTTTTAACACGGCAAATTGAAGTGCTTCACTTACTTCGCCTTCTGTCATACTATTATCTCCCAGACTACACACAACAACAGGTAATTCATTATTAGGGCCTTTGCGGATTAAATGAGAATTGATCGTTTCAAGGTACTGAATACCCTGGGCGACTCCTGTAGTAGGTATGGCTTGCATACCCGTAGCGCTGCTTTGATGAATTATGCGGGGTTTATTTTCCGCAATGCTGCTGGGATGACAATAATATGAACGGCCACCTGAAAAGGGATCATCTTTTTTTGCGAGAAGTTGAAGCATTAGCTCATAAGGGGTATAGCCAACAGACAGCAGGATGCTGTCATCCCTGTAGTACGGGCTTATAAAATCACCTGGCAACAATTGCAGACCTGTTGCTATTTGAATAGCTTCATGACCTTTTGAAGTAGAATGAACATATTTGCATACCTGGCGGTTATTATCATAAATATCTGCCATTTTACGTGCAGTAGCCATTAAACGCCAGGCCTCGGGAAGAATGTTTGCATCAAACATTTAACAAATATCTGATACAAATTAATTATTAAACCGTGGTTTTTTTTATTTAACAGTGATAGAAAATACCTTGGCTTTTTCAAGATAGCCTGTTAATTCATCTCCAACTACACACTCACCAACCCCGGCAGGCGTTCCGGTAAAAATGAGATCACCGATATTCAATGAAAAGTACTGTGATATGTTGGCAATTATTTTTTCAAAAGAAAATATCATATCGCTGCTTACACCCCGCTGCACACCGGTACCATTTAATTCGAGTGAAAAATGGATTGGATTTTTTAACATGGCGGGTGTAAAATCAACCCATTCACCTACAATAGCAGAATTATCCCATGCTTTGGCCTTTTCCCATGGCAATCCCTTTTTCTTCAATTCCTGTTGTACATCACGCGCAGTAAAATCAATACCTACGGTTATAGCATTATAATAACGGTTTGCTGCAAATTCAGGAATATATTTTCCATTTTTTGAAACCCGGAGTACCAGCTCCGCCTCATAACTCAATTCGTTGCTGAATTCCGGGTAATAAAAATGTGCATGCTGTTGTATTAATGCACTTTTAGGCTTTAGGAAGATAATAGGCTCATCAGGAATTTCGTTGTTTAATTCCTTTGCATGTTCAGCATAGTTACGACCTACACAAAATATTTTCATAGATTGAGATTCTTAAGGTAATAAGGAAGTGATTTTTTATAGTTCTGGACCGCATCAGTTTGAGTCTCTTATGCAAGTTAAAAAATGGTTTACACTATTTTAAATAAATTCCTGTTTATTTATAAAGTTCATTGTTCTTTCTATTCCCTGCACTGCAAAATTTTCAATGGTTTCCATGCTGGCATCAATTTTATTTTTTACAATTCCAATTTCTTCGGGGAACCACTTTCCCAATACAAATTCAACCTGCATTCCCCTCGGATAATTATTTCCTATTCCAAAGCGAAGTTTGGGATATTTATTTGTTCCCAGGGATAGTTCAATATCGGCAAGACCGTTATGGCCACCATGACTTCCTGAAGGCCTTAACCGCAATTTACTTAAAGGCAGGGCGAGCTCATCAACAATTGTTAGCGTATTTTCCAGTACTATTTTTTCTTTGTCCATCCAATACTTAAAAGATTTGCCACTTAAATTAACATATGTAGTAGGTTTTATACAAATAAAAATCTTTCCTTTCCATTTTATTTCTGATACTTCTGCAAGCCGGTCATTCCTGAACGCTGCTTTATGCTTCAGGGCAAAAGCAGATACTATATCAAACCCTATATTATGCCGTGTATGCGCATATTCTGCTCCAATATTGCCCAAACCGACGATTAAATATTTTGACATAAATTTCTAAATCCTCACATACAATTCTAACAGGTAAAACTTGCTGCCAAGCTTTTTTGATAACGCTTTCACAATAAAAAGCCCTATACAAAGTATAGGGCCGGCACTTAAATTGAAAAAATTATTTCTTCTTGTCTTTCTCTTCCCTGGCAGGCGCAGCTGCTGGTTTCGCAGGCGCCGGAGCTGTCGCAGCAGTCGCTGCAGCCGGTGCAGTAGTTGCTTCTTCCTGCTTTAACTGCCGTGTTAGAACTACTGATGCTACAGAAATACGTGGTGAATTTAATATCTCCATGTTCTCTGCCTTGATATCCTGCACCCGGATATTCCCATTCAATTCAAGATTGGAAACATCTACATCAATGTGTTCTTTTAAATGTCTTGGATAAGTTTTTACTTTAATAGACTTCATTTTCAAAATCAGCTTTCCGCCTGCTTTTACACCTGCTGCCGCACCGGTAAATTTAAGTGGTAATGTAGCAATTACTTTTTTATCCTCTACCAGTTCCATCAGATCAACATGATTCAATGCATCAGAAACCTTGTCAAATTGCAGGTCTTTTAAAATACACTTGTATGTGTCGCCATTCAGCTTTACTTCTGCCAATTGAAATTCGCCGGTATATACTAATGGCTTAAAAGCCCTGGCAGAAGCGGAAAAATTTATCTCTTTTTTGCCTCCGTAAATTACACCTGGCACCAGTTCCTGAGAGCGAAGTTGGCGGGTGGCCTTTTTCCCGATTTCGGTCCTCAGTTGTCCTTCGATTGTAATTGTTTTCATTGTTTTACTTCTTATTTATTTATGATTTGAACGATTTATGCGATTATATGGTTTTATTAAGCGTATTAAATCCTTAGCTCTAAATTTTTATTCACACAGCTTATCCTTTTCCTCTCAATTGAGAATGGATAAATAAACTTGTTATACTCTTATTTTCATACGCATTTCTTATAGCTATTGCAAAAAGATCTGCAACGGAAATAACTTTTATTTTACAACTTTCACTCTTGAGAGGAATGGTATCGCAAACAACTAATTCCTCAAGAACACTATTCTCAATTGTTTGGTAGGCGTTGGCACTTAATATCGGATGAGTACATAATGCCCGTACACTTGTAGCTCCCTTTTCTTTTAATAGGCTTGCCGCTTTTGCTAAAGTGCCGCCTGTATCACATATATCATCTATAAGAACTATATCCCGCCCTGCAACTTCACCAATCACTACCATGCTTGCTATTTCATTAGCCCGTTTACGGTGTTTATCACAAATAACCATATCTGCATTAAAATAGCTTGCAATTTCTCTTACGCGATTAGTACTTCCCACGTCGGGGGCGGCAAAGGTAAGGTTTTCAAGGTGAAGTTGCTCGATGTAAGGAATGAAAATGGCAGAGCTGTCAAGGTGGTCCACAGGTATATCAAAAAATCCCTGTATCTGCGGAGCATGTAAATCCATGGTTATCACCCTGTTTGCACCGGCGGCCTCCAATAAGGTGGCTACCAGTTTTGAACCTATGGCAACACGAGGCTTGTCCTTTCTGTCCTGCCGGGCAAAACCGTAGTAAGGAATAACGGCAATAATTTTATAAGCACTGGCACGTTTGGCCGCATCTATCATCAGCAGTAGTTCCATCAAATTTTCTGCAGGTGCATAAGTGCTTTGCACAAGGAAAACATAATCGCCCCGAATACTTTCTAAAAAGATTGGCTGAAATTCGCCATCACTAAATTTCTGAATATTAATTTTTCCAAGCGAAGCGCCAAAACGTTGAGATATCTTTAGTGCAAGCTCATGCGAGCCATTGCCCGCGAAAATTTTTACAGATGGGCCCATAGGAAATAAATGAGCGGCGAAGATAAAAATTCAAGAATGAAATTGTAATTTGACGTTTGATAAATTATCAACATGTCAACTAAAACCATAAAAAACTGGGCCCAAGACGACCGCCCACGCGAGAAGATGATGCTCAAGGGTATAGAATCTCTAAGCAATGCAGAATTACTCGCTATTCTTATTAATAACGGTACAAGAGCAAAGACCGCCGTTGATCTAGCAAAAGAATTATTAACGGAAACTGGTAATGACCTTCAACAACTGGGAAAGCTTTCCGTAAAAGAAATATTGAAACTGAAAGTAAAGGGAATTGGTGAGGCAAAAGCTATTTCCATAGCTGCTGCATTGGAGTTAGGTATCCGCAGAGATGCCGCGTATAAAAAGAAGGATGTTGTATTACACAGCAAAGACATTGCAGATTTTCTTCGTGCCAGATTACAATACAAAAAACATGAGGTATTTGCAGTTATATTTTTAACAAGGAGCAATAAGGTCACTCATTTCGAAATTGTAAGTGTAGGTGGCATCACAGGAACTGTTGCCGATCCACGAATCATCATAAAGAAGGCATTGGCCCATGATGCGGTTAGTGTTATTCTTTGTCATAACCATCCAAGTGGCAGTGTAAAACCAAGCAGGCAGGATGAAGAACTGACACTTAAAATAAAAAATGCCGCCATGTTCTTTGATATAAAAGTAATTGATCACATTATTGTAAGCGAAGACGGTTATTACAGTTTTGCTGACGAAGGAATTATTTAAGCTACAAGATGAAGGTTGCAAGTTGCAGGTTGATGAAAGTTTACAATAAGTTATCTTGCTATATTAATTTTTACTTGCTACTTGTAACCTGCAACCTCCAACTACAACTTCCTTGCTACTTGTAACCTGCAACCTGCAACTTACTCCGAACTTTTCCCGGATATTCTTGCAGGGCTCTATCCAAACAATCCATCGCAGCATTAATGCTGTCAAGATTTAATACATAAGCTAAGCGCACTTCCTGTTTGCCTAAACCTGTTGTGCCGTAGAAACCCGTTGCAGGTGCCAGCATCACTGTTTCATTATTATCATGAAAATCTTCAAGAAGCCATTGGCAAAATTTATCAGCATCGTCAATTGGTAATTTGGCCATTGCATAAAACGCACCGCCGGGATTCGGACAAAAAACATCGGGCATTTTATTCAGCCTTTTTACAATCAAATCTCTTCTTGCCTTATATTCAGTTTTGGTTATGTCGAAATAATTATCTGGCAAATCAACAGCAGCTTCACCGGCGATTTGTGCCAGACCGGGGGGACTTAACCGCGCCTGTGCAAACTTCATCACAGTATCGAGCAACTCTTTGTTACGGGTTATTAATGCACCAATTCTTCCGCCGCAACAGCTATAACGTTTGCTGATTGTATCCATCAACACTACATGATTATTCACGCCTGTTAAATGCATCGCGCTGAAATGTGTTCCCTCGTAACAAAATTCGCGATAAGCCTCATCAGCAAAAAGGTACAGGTTATGTTTTAAAATAATTGATTTTAATGTTTGCATTTCTTCTTCGCTGTACAAATATCCTGTTGGGTTATTTGGATTGCACACAACTATTGCCTTTGTTTTTGCTGTAATGGCTTTTTCAAAATCATCAATTGGCGGCAACGCGAAACCATTTTCAATATGTGATGTTATTGGAACAACGTTCACCCCGGCTTCAACGGCGAAACCATTGTAATTTGCATAAAAAGGTTCTGGAATAATTACCTCATCACCGGCATCAAGACAAGCCATGAAGCCAAACAAAATTGCTTCAGAGCCACCTGTAGTAATGATGATCTGGTTGTAACTAATATCAATACCAACCTTTTTATAATACTCCACCAATTTTCTGCGGTAGCTTTCATTTCCTGCGCTATGACTATATTCCAATATTTTGAAATCAGAATGTCTTACTGCATCCAATACAGGTTTTGGTGTTTCTATATCAGGCTGACCAATATTTAGATGGTACACTTTTATACCTCTTTTTTTTGCAGCTTCTGCAAACGGTACAAGTTTCCTGATAGGTGAAGGTGGCATATAGTGGCCACGCTGGCTAATGGTAAGTTGTGTCATAGAGCAAACCTAAGAAGGTATTATGAATTTGGAATTGGAATTTGTTGGGATAAATTTTTACAGTAAGGATTTGGTTGTATTCTATCTCTGTTCTTTCCCGACTTTATACACTCATTAAATTTTACACAGACAGTCAACTTATTTATGTGTCTACTGCGCTTCTTGGAAAGGTACGCGATAAAATTGCGATAAAAAATAATTAATTTTTGTAACCCTTTCTCTAATTGTTGCTCTAATTGAAAATATCCTAATCAATATATATTTTGAGCGTGGAGTTCAACAAAACGAGAGGTGGTTATTGAATGCCTGATTAGGATATTTACGTCCGTTGCTAACTAAATTTCTGCCGAAAGCCTCACCAATTTATTCGCCAGGTACAATTCATTACGCGTATAGTAGCTATATGATGAATCACTCTTTGTAATAATTAAAACTCATGCCGTATGAAAAAAAATTTATTACGTACCATCAGTCTACTGGTATTTGTCGTTCTCCTGTTAATTTATTTCACAGGTATTACTCAAAACGATAAGCAAGGTGATCAGGACCAAAAAAACAAAAGCTTTGATGAACAAATTATCAGCAATGCGAAGCAGTTATTTACTGAGGGCCGCAATGTGTTCAGGTTTGAAACTTTTGGTGATGAAATATTTTGGGGTAATACACTTAAACTTCACCAGGCTATCGAGGGATCACGGTTTGGAGGTGTTGGCGATGGTTTAAGTCCGAAGGAAGCGTTGGCCGCTGGTTTAAAAGTAGACCTGGAAGCTTTGCCTCCTGCACTTGTGAACAGGTTAAAGAAGGGTGAAGTGGATCTGAATGATCCGGCAGTAACGCTTGAATTGCTTAAGCTAAATGCTGTTGTTGGTGTTGTAGCTAATTTTAATTCAAGCAACATTCTAAATGTAGCAAATCGACCAGGCAATTCAGGAGCATTAAATAGTATTGGTCTTACGTGTGCAGTTTGCCATTCAACTGTTGATAACGCATTGGCCCCCGGCATAGGTCACAGACTGGACGGTTGGTCTAATCGCGACCTGAATGTTGGAGGCATCGTTTCTCTTGCCCCCGATCTTTCCATTTTCACTAAACTACTAATGGTAAATAAAGCAACAGTAAAAAAGGTTCTTTCGAGTTGGGGCCCTGGAAAATTTGATGCCGAACTAAACCTTGATGGGAAAGCTTTTCGTCCCGACGGAAAACCGGCTGCAACGCTTATCCCACCGGCTTTTGGGCTGGCCGGGTTTAACAATCATACATGGACAGGGGGATGGGGAACAGTTACTTACTGGAATGCATTTGTTGCCAACCTGGAAATGCAGGGACAGGGAGTTTTTTTTGACAGGAGATTAAATAATGAAGCACATTATCCTGTTGCTGCAAGGGCCGGATTTGGTAATAAACGAAGTGATTCAGATCTTATAACATCGAAGCTTGCGTCGCTGCATTTTTATCAGCTCGCTATTCCTTCTCCCAAACCACCTAAGGGAAGTTATGATAAAGCAGCCGCTAAGAGAGGTGAAACAATTTTTAATGGAAAAGCAACATGTGCAACCTGCCATGTACCTCCGTTATTTACCGAGCCGGGATGGAACACCCACAAAGCTGAAGATATCGGGATTGATGACTTTCAGGCAAACCGTTCTCCGGATAGCAGTTATCGCACTGCACCATTGAAAGGATTGTGGACTCATACAAAAGGAGGCTTTTATCACGACGGACGTTTTTCAACACTGCTTGAAGTAATAAACCATTACAATAATTTTAAAAATCTGAATTTGACTGAAGCGGAAAAAAGAGACCTTGTTGAATATTTGAAATCATTGTAGTTTCTCCTAAAGAGAAAATATTTTTCCTTGAGCTCTATTAAAATTGACTTAAAAAGAGTCATAAGCAGGATTGACAAGCTAAAAATAACTTTTTACTGAAAATATTATAATAGTCAAAGAATTATCCGCCCATAAAACTTAATTCTTATCTCAAAAAAATCTTTTTAAATTACACTATCAAACCAAGTGTTATGAGAACGAAATCTTTACCCACCCTTCTTCTTTTTACTGCTCTTTTATTTTTTGCAGGAACCCAAATGTTTGCACAAAAAAATAATACCGCGTTTGCGGTTACTGGTGCAACAAAAGGTAATGTGGCCTGGATGACAATAAGGGAAATAGACCTTACTACGGGTAGTGAAATAAGAACTATATATGCACCTTCTTACAAGCCTGTTTTGTTGGATGCGGTAACAGGCTCAAAATTGCAGCAGCTTGATGTTAATGACAATATCAGTAACGAAGTAACAACAATTAACCGGAATGGTATTGCAAATACCATGATTACTTATGCCAATGGCAAACATACTGAGGTTGTAACAGCACCCACCGAAACATTGGTTGCTGCCAGTGCTTATGATACAAGGAACAATCGCTTATTTTTTACACCTATGCACAGCAATGAACTGCGATATTTTGACCTAAACAGAGGAACGAATGAAGTGTATTACGTGCGCAATGTTGCATTAAAAACTTTTCGTGAGGTAAACGGTGAGGCAGATGTGATTACAAGAATGTGCTTTGGTTATGATGGTTATGGTTATGCCTTAACCAATGATTTTAATCATTTGATTCGTTTTTCGTCTGGCGATAAGATTACAATTACTGACCTGGGGTCTGTACAAGATGGAAAGAACAACAAAAATATTTCTATTCGAAACATGTGCACCAGCTGGGGTGGTGATATGGTTGCCGATGCATTAGGGGGTCTGTATGTAATCAGTATGCGGGGTAATATCTTTAAAATTAATATGCAAACACTCGTGGCAGATCATATTGGCCAGGCTAAAAATATTCCTGCAGATTATACCATCAACGGCGCTGCGGTTGATGAAGCAGGAAATGTTGTGGTAGGTTGTGCAACGAAATCAGATCATTACTATAGTATTAATTTAACTACTCTTGAGGCAAGGGCCTTACCCAGCCGGGAACAAGTATTTAATGTATCCGACCTGGCCAGCTCTCATTATGTAAATGAAAGTGCAGCCAAAGCAAAGTTACCTGTAACTGTTAAAGGCAATAACCTTGTTTCTGTTTACCCTAACCCAGTTACCAATAGAAGCATCAATATTGTTTTTGAGGGATTGGCAGGCAATAATCATAACGTGCAATTAGTTGATGTGGCGGGCCATACCATTTTAACAAAACAGGTTAATATCTATGGAAAAACAACCACTCAGGTCATTTTACCAAGATCAGTAAACAGCGGCACCTATATTATAAAAGTAAACGATGGCGCCGGAAAGGAACAATATTCAGGAAAGATAGTTGTTTACTAACAATACCTATTTACAAAAAGAGTCCTGCTTTTTTTAAGCGGGACTTTTTATTTTTATCTTAGTTGTTCTGTTTTTAAAGCAACCTCAAAAGACAAGCTCCGGATAAATCACAAATTGAGAAATAAAAACCAACCAACTCTTGGTATTTGAATTTTTGCTTCATAATCTAATCGTTGTTTTTTACTTTTTGTGATTTAAATAGTTATTTGGTTCCTGATTTTTGTTTATAATTTAAGCACAGCAGAATGTTTCAGTCAAAGAAAAATATCATAGCAGGCAGAAATCCCGTAATAGAAGCACTCAAAAGCGGGCGAAGCATCGATAAAATATTATTGTTCAAAAATGCAGTGGGCGATATTATTTATGAAATAAAGCATTTGGCAAAAGAATCAAATATTCCTGTTCAGTATGTACCAAATGAAAAATTAAATAACCTTACCAATATTAATCACCAGGGAGTTGTTGCGTTTAAAGCTTCAATTTTTTACAATGATCTGCAACAGGTGATCGACTGGCTTAATTCGAAAGCCGAAACGGCTTTGCTTGTAATGCTTGATGGTATTACCGATGTAAGAAATATCGGTGCAATTGCACGCAGTGCTGTTTGTTGTGGCGCGCAGGCAATAATTATTCCTGAAAAAGGTATTGGCGCATTAAACGAAGAGGCTGTAAAAAGTAGTGCCGGGGCATTGGAACATATCCAGGTTTGCAGAGTACATAGTTTACTAAAGGCACTGGATACGCTACACCTAAATGGTATTAAAGTTTTTACAAGCGAAATAAAAGCATCAAAAAAATTATTCGAAATTGATTTTTCAGAACCTTGCTGCATTCTTATGGGTAATGAAGAAAAAGGTGTGCAACCTTATATGAGTAAGGCAGCAGATGATCATTTTTCTATTCCTATGAAAGGCATGTTTGATTCTTTCAATGTTTCTGTGGCAACCGGAATTATTTTGTACGAAGCGATGAAGCAAAGGATGTTAGACGAATCCCATTAAAAGAATGTCCTGGTGAAATCTATTTTAACAATATAAAATCAACGTTAAATAAGTTATGTTCGACTTTTACTTTTGAACAAATTCCATTTGCATAGTAATAGCGAGTTGTGTTCCCGTCGGGAAGTTTGAGTTGGTAATAATCATTCTTTTTTTCAATAGTCAGAAAGCGCTCAAAGTTGTCCGAATAGATCTGCCTAATATTCACAGGCTCAAAAAAATACAAACTCAACTGGTTATATCGAATATTATTTATCATCACATTTTTTGAACTGTTCGCTTTATTAATTTTGTAATGGTCTCCCGCATAAATTGTAACCTTAT
>DATBFI010000213.1:0-19567 GCA_036558585.1 Chitinophagaceae bacterium | reverse complement strand
AAAAATTTGTACTGTCCAACACTTATAAACCTATTAGAAGTTATATTTAGGGTACAGAACTGCCAAACTCTAACGGGCACTTACCTATAAAGCCACCATATAACTATTTCATACCCTTTAAGAGGAAATAATAAATCAAGAAAGTAAGAAGGTCGGACGCTTAAAAATTTTGGAATCACGAATGTTTTTGATTGCAATCAATAATCCCTTCTTCTCTAATAGGGTTACGAACTATATGTGAATAATTATTTATCAAAAGCCAATTGGTGTTGATCATTCAAATCTCATGCAGAAACTCTTTAAATCTGAAGTAAAATTAACAGAGCAAAAGAGGTAAAACAACTACATGAACATGTGGAACACTACGTGGAATTATTTTGTAACAAGAAAAAAATTTTAATAGAGGGTACAAAAATCAATTTAGGTAGAAGATAGATTTATATAGAGAAAAACAAATTGAAGACTCAAGTCAAATAAATCCGATGTCTTAAGAAAACCATTTCAAGTGACTGTTTCCGTCCTGCTGCCTCCCAAAAACACTGAATGAAAAAGAGAAACGCTAGTTCCCGAGCAACCAAAATCTAAATATTAAAATCACCGTATGAAACCAAAAATTTTATTTACCCATTCATTTCTTTTTTCACTTGCAATAGGAACACTCTTCAATCCCTCAATTGGATTCTCCCAGGTTTCGCCAAAGTATAATGTCCTGTTTATTGCCGTTGATGACATGAATGATCGCATTAGCTTTCTTGGAAATTCCGAAGTGGTGGCACCCAATTTGCAAAGACTTGTGGCCAGGGGAATGGTTTTCAAACGCGCCTATTGCCAGTTTCCTTTGTGTAATCCATCCCGTACTTCGCTTCTTAGCGGATGGCGACCTGACAAGACTGGTATTTCGACCAACAATGTACGCCCACGTTCTGTAATGGGTCCAAATGTTGTGTTTTTACCCGAATATTTTAAAGAGTATGGATATCATATCGAGAGATATGGAAAAATTATGCATAATCTTTTTGAAAACGATATCTCCTGGGATTATGCCGAACCCCCTGAATCGCGGGATCCCGATGATATGACGCTTCCTGGAAATTCAGCAACTACACCGGGTGGTAGCTGGTGGATCAAAAATGTAGCGGACCAAACTACTGATGATGGAAAAGAGGCGCGCAATCTCGTAGCCAGGATGCAGCAGCCACAAACACAGCCATTTTTTTATGCCCTTGGTCTTCATGCGCATAATCCATTTACTCCAGGTTTAACCTACTGGAATCTTAATGGAGATCCCTCTGTGCAAGACCTTTTGCCTGTCGACAAAAAGGGTACCATCACTAATCTTACAGGTAATGGTTCAGAGCCAATTGTTATACCGGCAACTCCGCCCAACGACCGTGCAGACGTTCCGCCAATCGCCCTGACTGTACAGATATTGAAATCAGATTATGAATGGAAGAAAACAATTCATGCTTATGATGGTGAAGTTGCTCAAATGGATGTGCAATTAGGATTGATTCTTGATGAGATGGACCGTCAAAACCTATGGTCAAATACTGTTGTAGTATTTTGGGGTGATCACGGTCAGCATTTGGGCGAGCATGAAGGAACATGGCTGAAAAATACTTTGTTTGAGGAATCGCTTCATACCCCGCTAATTGTGTATGTGCCCGGGAAACCTGGAGGTGAGTGTTCGAAGCTTGTGGAGCTTGTGGACCTTTACTCTACACTAGCGGAATTATGCGAGCTTCCTGTTCCATCCGGAATGGAAGGATCAAGTTTTGTTAAGTTATTAGACAATCCAAACACAGAATGGAAAAGAGCTGTCTTCTCTCAGGTTAAAAGAGGTACACTTACTGCGAGAAGCGTTCGGACAGGACAATATCATTATAATTCCTGGGGTGCAAATGGAGAAGAGCTTTATGATCACGATACTGATCCTCATGAATATATTAACCTGGCAAAAAATTTCCAGTATGCCTCTGTATTAAATGATATGAGAACAATCTTAACTGAAGGCTGGACGAAATCAACTCCTCCTTTGCAATGCACCGATCCTCAAACTTTCTATGCTGATAACGATGGTGACAGCTATGGCAATTCTTCAAATTTTGTACAGGCGTGTTCCAAACCGCAGGGTTTTGTTACAGATAATACAGATTGCAATGACGGTAACGCTGATATTCATCCCGGTGCAACAGAAGTTTGCAATGGAATAGATGATAATTGTGATGGTCAGGTTGATGATGGTGACATCTGTAATATTGATAATGACCTGGATGGCTATACACCCGCAGAGGGGGACTGTAATGACAATAATGCAAACATTAATCCCAGCGCGGTAGAAGTTTGCGGTAATAGCCTTGATGACAATTGTAACGGCCAGGTGGATGAAGGATGTGGCGGCACGTGCACAAATGCAACAGGATTAGCAACAACAAATATTACTTCCAAGAGCGTTACATTCAACTGGACTGCGTCGGTGAATCCAACTGTATGGCAGATTCAATATAAAAAAGCGGTTGCAGGTGCAACATGGATAAACATTAGACCCCAAGGATCAGCAAGATCAGCAAATATTTCATCGCTTACTGCTAATCAAACCTATAAATGGCATATCCACGCTAAATGCGGTACAACATGGACCACTTATTCAAGTTTGCAAAGCTTTAAAACGCTTTCGGCCCTCCAGTCCACATTTGCAGAAGGTGTAATGGCAAAAGAACCATCGTTATTGTTATATCCAAATCCATCAACAGGTGAAATAACCATAGCACATAAGAGCCTCAGTTCAGGAAAGCTGTTATTTAAAGTGTATGACAATACAGGAAAGATGGTATTTACAAGTAACGCGTCCGCAATAAGAGGGGATAATGCTTATCATCTTAATTTATCCAATCTTGCTTCAGGTATCTATTATCTTGAGCTGGACAACAGCAACGAACAGAAAAGAATAAAGTTTCTGATAAAAAAATAATAATCATATGGTTTTATAAATAGAATACTCCACACGATTATGTAGGTACTTTTTGCAGCTCTCTAATTAATTTTATGAAACACTCAGTCAGAATCGCAAGAAATTTGTACTTTACACAGTGGAAGAAGAGGAGTGAAAATATCCCGTTCTTCCTGGGATATTCTTCATTCATATCGAGGTGTTATGATTCTAAATCCAATAAGTAAAACCATAACAACCCCTCAGTTCCAATAGCCTTTGGAATAACTACTATTAAAAACATCTAATAAACATTATGCATGTAATTTATTTTGGTTCGGGTTTCAATAAGCCCTCTGCATAAACGCCATTGTATTTAATGTTATTAAAAAAAGTATTTATGAAAACTCCAAAAAAATTCCTGCTTTTGTGTACTGCTGCAATTTTTGCCACAGCCCTTATATCATGGGACCGTCTTAGTAATCCCGCAAAAAAATTTATAGCGCGGGGGGCTTCTCAGTATGAAAAAAATTTTTCAGAATTAACTGAGACTGAAATAAACGCCTTAATTGCAGACGAAGAATTTGAATTTGCACCAGAGCAAGGTGGAGAGATTCCTCCTGCGGAAGATGTACTTATTCAAAAAATCCGTGGGGATAATAATCATTTGCTGATGATGGCTTTTTATTCAAAGGAAAATTATTCCGGCCAATTTATAAGTATTGAAAATGGAAGCCATTTGGTTTTCAGGGATGACGGCAAGGGATATGATAAATCAGCAGGAGATGGTCTTTATACCGCAAGAGTACCGGCAGATCTAAACGAATTCAGGCAAAAGGCTTTAAGCATGTCAAGCCAGATGAAAAAATTTGAACATAAGCCAATTCGTTTTGACCATCGTTCAATAATTAATGATCCCGATGCAGATGAAAGTTTTGATATGCAAAAATTAGAGAGGGGTGAAGTAGTTTCAATATCAGGGTTAACGAATGCTCTTTCGGAGCTTGATGTTTCGAATAATAGAGCTGCTGCTTCAGGACCTGCTGTGCTCGAAGCCATCAGAACCCATTCTGTAACGATCACAAATCTTGCTGTGGTGGAAGATCCAACCCGCACATGGAACTCATGCACTCAAAAAGGAAATATTAACGGTCCATGGACCTTTAAAACAATCATGAAACAACTCGCTTCTAAAGATCCCTCACATATAGCTACAGATAAACAGGTTTCTGATTTTGTAAAAAACTGGCTGGGCAAATGGGCCACGGCCCAGATTGTGAACGGTGATACAATTAAGGCGCGCACTGCTGTAAATACACTAATACTCAATCCCTGGCTTAACAAAAGCCAAAATGCCGGTGCGCCAACCGGGCAGCTGGATATGCGCTTTGCGCCCTTTAAACTACTTGCCATTGTAAACAGGTTTGATTTAAGAGAGGGAGGCGTGCACGGCATTCCCGAAAGCCCGGTCGGAGAAGGCCGCTATGTTTTTGGTTTGATAAATTCTACCTGCAACGCAGCTTTAAAGATGGGAGTGATACTTGAATATGGAATAAATAAACCCAAACGAGCAACTTGTGATGAAAAGAAAGCATGGGTGCAGCAATGGGTTGCTTTAAAAGATCTTACTATTGGCAGCAGTCAGTATAACCAGGCTTTGCAGAACATAACTAACCAATTTACACTGTGTGGAAGTAACCCTGACCGGCCAAATCAAAGCTCACTTGACCAAATGCGCACTAATGAAATTGCACTATCACCCGGCAATCCGGGAATATGGGAAATGAGAGAATTTGTTCTGGATGAAAGTGGCAGTGGTTTTCTTAAAGAAAATACAGTAGCGCAAAATCCTGCAGATAAGTATAATGCCGGGATAAATAATGCAAATGTGCAGCGTATGGTAGCATACGTAAATCAAAATACGGAAGCGATCAAATCAGACGCCTTTACAGTGCCCTTAGCCTGGCAGGGCTCCCCATTTTTAGGCGGGGCCACTGAATTAACTGCAACTCCTACAGGACAACCACCTGCTGTTTTTCATTGGGACGGCACAAGTTCTGAGAGTCCCTCTACATTTATAAGAAATAATGTGGCGAGATTTAATTTTTCTCTAAATACATGCTGGGGCTGTCATGGCGGAGAAACCCAGACGGGGTTTACCCATGTTGATCCCGTGTTTTATGGAACAGAAGCAACCCTTTCAGGCTTTTTAACAGGAAGCGCAGGAAAAAATGGTGCAATTGATTTTGACAAAGATCCCGATAATGATGTTTTCACTGTAAAGGATCCTGCATTACGACCAACAGCCAGCAACGCTACCCTGAGAGGATTCAATGATATGCTACGAAGAGCAAGAGATTTAAACGCTGTTTGGCAATCCGATTGCGGAACAGTGTTCAGCATTAGTTCAGAATTGTTGTTTAAACCTCTAAATACAGCAGACTAACAAAAATTTGGATTTTTAAAACATTCATTAATACTACCACACTCTGATCAGAACTTTAAATTATCTTTTTATGAAACCGAATACAATACATCAAAATCTTAAACATACACTTGCCACAATCTGTACTATTGCTGTATTTATAATTGCATTTGGCCTTAAGACTTCAGCCCAGACGAAGACTTTTGTGATTAACAATTATGAGAACCCTTTAAAAAATTTCTCTATTCCTCTTAACACCGAGAGCCATCCTTTTTTTGTAGACATTGATCATGATGGTGACCTTGACTGTTTTAGTGGTGAATATACAAATGGCAAACCTTCGAAGATCTATTTTTATCGCAATGACGGTACTACAAAGGCTCCTTTGTTTAAACAGGTAACGGGTGTAAATAATCCGCTTAATAGAGTGGCAGCCAATACACTGACCCTTCCTTATTTTGTGGATATCGATGCAGATGGAGATTATGACTGCTTTATCGGGGAGGGAACTACCGGCGCTATTATTTATTATAAAAATACAGGCACCTCAACCCATCCTCAATTTCATAAGCAATCTGCTGCAAATAATCCTTTAAGCATGGTAAAGTTTTCAACTTCCGGTGTGGCCAATCCCGCTTTTGCAGATGTGGATGGTGACGGAGATAATGATTGCCTGGTAGTAGATGAAGATGGAAATGAAAACTATTTTAAAAATACGGGAACAGCCAAAAATCCTGTATTTGTGCATGTTACCAATTCAGATGATCCATTTAGGTCCTTAGTGTCAACCAACGGTCTGTATAACGTATCTTTTATTGATTGGGATCATGATGGTTTAGTTGATCTGTTCAGCAATACGACTTACTATAAAAATATTGGCACAAAGACAAGCCCACATTTTGTAGCAGGCAATGACAATAAGCCTGTTTTTCAAAATGAGGTGAACGATCAGTTTGCATATACACCGCTTCGGTGGGTTGATATGCATAGTGATGGCAACCTGGAAGTGTTCAGGGGAAATGCTGATGGGTCATTCCTTTACCAGACTATATCTTCAAAAGATGAGGCGGTTGCCCAAAGTCCTGCACATTTAGCAACAGTATTTCCTAACCCGGCCAGGGAAGCGTTTATTTTGACTGTCCCGGGAACCATACATGCAGGAACAGCAATTCGTGTATCTGATGTGCAGGGTAAATTATTACTCACACAGAGTTTAAACAGCAACTCATTCAAATTTGGTAAAGAGTTGCGGCCCGGTGCTTATTTCGTACAGGTATTGCAAAACGATAAAGTGATCTATACCAAAAAAGTTATTAAAGAGTAACGCAAATATGCTCTAAAAAGTCAAGCAAATTCAGGCTGGCTAATACTTCTACGGTTTTCAAGTGGACGCTGGCCGGATGGTTAATGGGGAGTAAAATGGTTGCTCCCCATTTTCATTTCCTATCGGGTATATTGAGAAACGAAACCAATTCTTCTCCTATTCTGCAATGTCATGTCACCTACATAAATGTTCGTTTCTCACAATCTTTCTTTGATAATTTTTAAAACTGTTATCTGCAAACAGTTTATGGAATCGCATGGCTACACTATTGCCCATCGTTGTATAAAAACAGCGGCGAACCCTTGAATAGTTTGGACGGAATAATAAAGCACTCGTCCATCCCATAGAAAATTTGTTCAACATATAGAAAGATCATCTACTTAAATGATTGGAAGTGACTACATTTCTTTTATGGTTATTGATTTGTAATAAATCAGTATAGTATTTAGAAAAATTGTATTGACGCACGGCGGCTTATTCTTAAGCTGCTTTTTTATTTAAGTGCTGTAAGCTAAAGGGTGGCAACAACATAGTCAATTCTAAAAAATTTTTATCATGCCTTTTTATCTTGTTATACAAATTCACCAATGTCTCTTCGCTTTAACCGGCTGCAATTTTGTTACAGATATGGTTGATCACAACACGCTCATCCAAGTATAACCAGCCTTTATTCCCTGAGGTCAATTACCAACTTCGCGTTCTTTTGTTCAGAAGAGGAGATAAACACTTCAGAGCGCTCATTATCTACCGTAACTATCATCAGCGAAGTGTTTGGTGGAATAGAGCCAAGATTATTCGCCACCATGATCAGCTCGTGATGAGGTTGTGTTGCATCCACCTTGATTTTAAAACTAATAGGCTTTTTAGAAAGTCCTGCACGGGACACGATCAATTCATTATTATGATAGATACTTACCGTATCTCCGTCTATTTGCCCATTATCGTACAGCTCAATACTAATTTCTCCGGCTGGTGCTTCTATTCGTTTGATTAAAGGATTTGCTCTTGTTAACAACACTTTGGGCAAAGGGATCGCAGCCGGCTTGTCCTTTGTTTTTTTGAGGGTAATTTCAGGTTTATCTGTCACAGTTTTCTTAATTAGTACATCAGCACTATCTTTTTTTACTGTTTGTGGCTTTCCTGTTTTTCGTACCGGTTTGTTAACTGTTGTTACTTGCTTCTTTGTTGATTTAGGAGCAGACTTTGCTCCTGTTTTCGTTACAGGTATAGTTTTAACACATTCACGAATGGCAATATCATCGAGTGCAAAATCATTACCACAACCTCCATGTGTTATATCTTCCATTGTTAATACCAGGGTTGTTATGTCTGGCGGAGTTACAAAAATGCCTGCGTACCTTCTCCACATAACACTATTGCCTTGCGGCAAAGGGCCTGTTTGAAATATTGCTACCTTTTTTCCTGCCGGAGTTACGAGTTCACTAATGATATCAGGAGGCAAGGGAGGGCAGTTATCGAAAAGATTACATACATTAATCATCCATACTTCAAGTTGATAAGTAGTATTTTTCTTTAACCCGTTTACGTTGGTCCTCAAAAAAACACCACCGGTCCGGTTGGCATTTACAAGCATCATGTTTCCATCTTTATCATTCAACGTATGATCTTCACTAAATGTAAGCCAATCATCTTCAAAACAACCACTCGTTCCGGAAACAAAGGAATAATATCCATCTATTGGGCACATATTATATACCCGCCGGTAGCTTGAAAGAGCCAAGCGATTTATATCCGGTACATCTCTCCCTTTACCAAAATCAATAGTGAGCAAAGGCGCTTTAAAAGTGCAATTGTTCTGCTGCGCATGTAATGCCCGTTGCAAAGCACATTGCAGGCATAAAAAAAGAATGATGCCGCTGGTAAATATCTTTTGTCTCATAAAAAGAACTTTTACACATTATGCATTAAACCAGACGAACATGTAAACAAGTATCTACCATGCTTCTTATTACCACCCATAAATAAATTAAAGCGCAAGCCAAACCTGCAGACAGACCAATCAAATTAAGCAGCGCAAATTATTTATCTTTTTACAAAGATTGCGCCACGCAAGGTTGAAATAATTTTTTATGGAATTATAAATTGTAGATATGTGCAATAAAAGGTTAATTCATATCCGCCACGACTTATAAAAATTTCCTCATAATTCTTAGCAGATTAAAACTATTCTGTTCGTAAACTCTTCACGGGGTTTGCAATTGCAGCTTTTACAGATTGAATGCTTACCGTGATCAATGCAATCAAAAGAGCAATAATTCCTGCAGCAGCAAATACCCACCAGCTGATGCTGATACGATATGCAAAATCACGCAACCAGTTGTTCATGAAATACCATGCAAGCGGCGAAGCAATTAACATTGATAATAATACCAGTTTCAAAAAATCTTTTGAGAGTAAAGCAACAATCCCCGGAACATTTGCACCCAGCACTTTTCTAATACCTATCTCTTTTACTTTGCGCTCCACAACAAAAGTAGATAGACCAAATAATCCAAGACATGCTATAAGTAATGACAGGCCAGAAAATCCATAAAAAATGCCTTCCATTTTTTGTTCGCTGCCGTACTGTTGCGCAATCTTTTCGTCGACAAATGAATATTGCAAAGGAACTTCGGGAACAACATTCTTCCATGTTTTTATAAGATGATTAATTGCCTCGTGAATATGTGCCGCATCAATTTTTAGCGATATGCTATTACTATTCCCTCCACGCGCATAACCAATCAATAACGCGTCAACCGGTTTATGAAGGCTTTCGAAATTGAAATCTTTCACCACACCGATCACATATCTTGTTTCATCCCCTTTTCCAAATGGCTTTCCCAGAGCCTTTTCAGGTTTTTGCCAGCCGAATGTTTTCACCGCGGCTTCATTAACCAAAACTGATTTAGAGGTATCAGTAGGAATATTTTTTGAGAAGAACCGTCCTGCAGCAAGTTTCATATTATAAGTATCGAAATAATCAGCATCAACAGACAAACGATAAATACTGGTTGAAACTTCTTCGCCTTTTAAATTCTGAGTAGTTGTCCACCCATTTCCCAAACCGCCTACGATGTTTGCATTATGCTTTGTAACATTCAGGATATATGGACTTTTCAATAATTCATTTCGCGCAGATGGGTAGTGTTTAATAACATTTTCATCGCCGTTGAAATTTACTTCAATAACAGCATTGCCGTTAAAACCAAGAGATTTGTTCCTGATGAAATTCATTTGCTGGCTGATGATCAAAATAGAAGCAACCAGCGCAATCGTTATTGTAAACTGGAATACTACAAGACTTTTCCGGATAATATTTCCACGTTTGCTTTGAGAAAAATTTCCTTTTAGCGAAACAGCGGGATTGAAAGATGCTAAAATAGTTGCAGGATATATTCCTGCGACAGCAGAAATAAAAATGATACATCCAAGAACGATCAACACATTCTCAGGTGTTATGGGAAATTTATAAGGCTGACCGATCCATGTTGAAAATGCCGGCAGTATGGTTTTAAATATTACAACACCTAATGCCACAGCAATTGTGCAGATAATAAAAGTCTCAAGAAAAAATTGCCTCACCAACTGTAGTTTGGTTGCGCCAACTACTTTTCTCACAGAAGTTTCCTTAGCTCTTTTAATTGCGCCTGCCGTTGTCAGATTGATATAATTGATACATGCCAGCAACAAAACAATTATTCCTACTATGGAAAAAATATTTACTGTTGAAAGACTACCATTGTTCGCTGCATCGTAGCGCAAATGAGACTTCAGGTGGATGTCACGCACAGGCTGAAGAAAATACTGGTATGACATTTTATTTTCTTTCCAATCCTTCTCCGAAAATTTGGCTACTACCCTGTTGATCTGCTTTTCGACCTCCTTCCATTTTTGCGGGTCAGTTAATTGCACATAGGTATATGGCCAACCACCAACCCATATTTCATCAGGATCTTCCTTCCACTGAGCTATAGCCCAGTTCCTGAAATTGGCATAAGGAATCACAATGTCATATTGCAGATGTGAGTTGGCCGGGGGATTTTCCGCAATACCTGCAACTGTCATGAGCTGATCATCCATTACCATTGTTTTACCAATAACTCCCCGGGTGCCGCCAAAATATTTGATAGCTGTTTTTTCAGAAAGAACAATTTGATTGGGAGAGCTGAGCGCCCGTGTTGCCTGCCCCTGCTGCAAATGAAATCCAAAAAAGCTGAAAAAATCAGGATCCACAACGAGGGTATTAGGTTCAAAAAACTGGTTATTCCCCGCCCTGAACTTATATTCAAAATTGAATACTCTGCAGGCAGATTTCAGTGATGATAATTGTTTAGGCAGCTGCGCTCCCAAAGCCACCCCGGAAGGGGCTTGAGAGAATGTTTCACTCTCACTTTTGAAAGTATTTGTTATGCGAAAAATAGTGGCGCCATCAGGATGAAAATCATCGAAGCTTAGTTCTCGTTGTAACCATACACCAATCAGCAGGCAAACAACAACGCCAATTGTAAGACCTGCAACATTCAGCGAAGTATTAATCTTGTTTCTAACAATATTGCGCCATGCGGTGATGAAAAAATTTTTGAACATAATTGATATGTTTTAAAAGTGTATCCCTGCCAAGCAGTTTAATATTTGGACACACTTATCGCTTTGTAAAAGACAGGTTCAACGCTCATGCCAATAATGAAACACTTTCTGCACAAGGCTTTGCAGAGCTGGAGACAAAAAAAGTGTGCGGAAACGAACAGTTTACTGTACGGATTCGGATATAACTTTCTTCGAAAAAGAAACCAATAAGCCCGGTCTGTCCATGTGTAGGCATTACTCAGGCAAGCCGAAGAATAATTTTTAAACAGCTTCTAAGTATTCTCTAAGTATTTTATAAGGCCTGCAATAATAGTTGTTCTTAATCATTTATTACTTTTGGTGCCATTAATAAAAACCCTAATCCATGGCAAACGAATTTAAAATCGGGGACCTAGTAAAATTGAAAATCAGTAACCAGCAAATGACCATAAAAGGTTTTGCGACCAAGCCCTCAGTAAATGGAACTGTGTTGATAAAAGACAGGTATGAATGTGTTTGGTATGATGGAGAAAAACAACAGAAAGCAGTGTTTCACCAGGATGCCCTTGAATGGCTTGCCCCATACCATGATTCGATGCATTTTGGTAATTATGAGTAACTGAGGTGGCAAATCTTTTCGTAACTCTTTTGAATATAAGTCAGAAACTTTATCACGATGTATTATCCGGCTTGCTCTTTTATAGTTCAAAAATCAAAACCTAATTGATCTTTCCAGGGATTAGCTAAATTAACTATACAAAATTTTTAGAAATCTATTATGCTGTAACAGCTGTTACGCCTCTACACATTCTCACTATTAAGGAAACCTACGGAAAAAATTCCCCATCATCTCCTTTGTCCCATCTATTCACTCCTTGCACGATTCTTGCAAAATTTAATTTAATTATTTGTTCTTTTAAGCCATGAGTGGAGAATTATCGTTTCTTTTGGCAGGAAGGCGCCACGATCAGTATATTATTACTGTTAAAAAATTCGGGTTCTATAAAAGTTTTAAATTCAATAAATCTTTACCAAACCTTGAAGCCGGTAACTATTGAAAATATTATACGTGTTGCTGCCATTCTATGCCTGCTGTTATTTAAATCTTATTTATATGGACAAGAGCAAAAAGATACCTTGCCAAAAAAAAATAGCAACATCTTTAAGTTTGCAATTGGTGCCTTAACCCGGCATCACTCTGATTCAGCAAACAAGGCAACCGTATTAAACGCCAGGATTGAAACACCCTATTTACCTTACGCGGGTAAAGTGATAAGAAACATTTTCATCAGGGAATATGGTTTCGAAAGAACCTTCAACGATACCTCCAAAGAAATTCATTATTTCGGTACGACCATACTAAATAAACTTCACCGGAACTCAAGAGAATGGGTAATACGGAATAATTTATTTATCAAAGAAAGGACTGAGCTAAATCCTTTAATTGTAGCCGACAATGTGCGTTATCTGCGTTCAATAGAATTCATACAGGATGCCCGTATACTCGTAAAGGAAGTTCCAAATGAGCCTGATTCTGTTGATCTGCTGGTATTAACAAAAGACCTGTTTAGCATTAACGGTGAACTAAATGATGCAAGCATGGATCGTTTTAAGGCAAAGATTTCGGATGCCAACGTAAGAGGAATGGGTCAGAAAATAGCTTTCACGGCTTTAATAGAGAAATACCGTGATCCAAATTTCGGATATGAGCTATTGTATAGCAAAAATAATATTGCCAATACTTTCATTAACGCAACTGTTGATTATGCAACTATCAAACCAGACCTAACCACTTACGCCTCGGATGAACAGGCCTGGTATGCGAAACTGGAGCGGCCATTGGTATCGCAGTACTCTCATGTGGCGGGAGCCATGCTTATTGGACAAAACGAGTCTCAAAACTCTTACTTTAAACCCGACAGTTTATTTTATAAATATCATTACAACACGTTTGATGTATGGATGGGATATAATCTGAATGTGCACAAACTATTTACAAACACAAAATTCAAAGACAGAAGATTTATCAGCCTGCGGTATTTTACAAACAATTTTACTGAAACACCTTACCAGCTACAGGATCATTATTATTTCAGGTATAATGACAGGAAGGCTGTACTTGGAAATATAACTTTCTTCAGGCAAAACTTTTACGAGACCAATTATATTTACGGATTTGGTACAACAGAAGATATTCCTTACGGTTACAATGTAGCTGTAACAGCCGGGTGGTATAAACAGGCAGATCTTAAAAGACCTTATGCCGGTGTGGACGCCAATCGCTACGTTTATACAAACCGTGGAGATTTTATTCAATACTTTTTGAGATCGGGTGCCTTTATGAATCATGGCCACCTGCAAGATGCAAGTCTTCTTGTTGGTACAAGTATATACAGCAGGTTATTTTTGTATAATAATGTGAAAATACGCCAACACTTTAATTTTAGTTACACCCAATTGTTCAACAGGATTGGATTGGATCCGCTCAATATAAATAATAATTTTGGTCTTCGTTTTTTTCGTTCAGATTCTATTCGCGGAGTTCAGCGTATAAGTCTCTACTCAGAAACCTTCATTTTTCTCAAATACAAAGCTTTCGGTTTTAAGTTTGCCCCTTTTGCGTTTGGGGATATTACACTTATAAGACCGGAGGATGAAAGTTTTTCCAAATCAACAGCGTATTATGGCCTGGGGGGCGGAGTACGTACACGCAATGAAAACCTTGTATTTGGTACCATTGAATTGCGTTTAATGTATTTTCCCCGTAAAGTAGACCAGAATTCATTCAAGTTAACCTTGAATACCAATCTCCGCTTCAGGGTAAACAGTAGTTATGTGTCAGCTCCCGATATTGTGCAGTTAAACAATGATAATGGGAATAATATCTATTAAAGGACCTCTGCAACTTGTAACCTGCAACTTGTAACCTGTAACCTGCAACTTGTAACCTGTAACCCGTACTATTCTATCATCATCTCTTCTTTTTCTTCCAGCCATTTCTTCCTGCCGTAACCCGGAAATATATGTCGTTCACTGTGATACGAGGAGCGCACCAATGGCCCGCTTTCTACATAATCAAAACCAAGTTCGTAACCAATCTCTCTAAACTCCGCAAACTCATCCGGATGTACAAAGCGATGAACAGGTAAATGCTTTTGCGTTGGCTGCAAATATTGCCCGAGTGTAATTACATCCACATTTGCAGCAGCAAGATCTTCCATTGTTTGCACAACTTCTTCCTTCTTTTCACCAAGACCAAGCATGATACCTGTTTTGGTACGTATGCCACCCTGTTTTAAAATGCGTAACACCTCAATGCTCCGGCGATACTTGGCCTGTATGCGTACCTGTCTTGTTAAACGTTCAACTGTTTCTACATTATGACTTACGACCTCAGGAGCTGCATCAATAATGCGTTGAATATTTTCTGCCTGCCCTTTAAAATCAGGAATTAATGTTTCAAGTGTTGTATCAGCATTCAATGCCTTTACCGCTTTAATTGTATTGAACCAAATGATAGATCCCCCATCTTTCAACTCATCCCTGTCAACACTGGTGATTACCGCATGTTTTACCTTCATCAGGTGAATGGCCTCGGCTACGCGTTGTGGCTCATCCCAGTCTACCGGGTCAGGACGGCCTGTGGCTACCGCACAGAAACCACAGCTTCTGGTGCAAACGTTACCAAGTATCATAAATGTTGCCGTACCCGCACCCCAGCACTCACCCATGTTTGGACAATTACCGCTCTCGCAAATTGTATGAAGTTTATGTGTATCAACAAGATTTCGAACGTGCTTATAGCTTTCACCAATCGGCAATTTTACACGCAACCAATCTGGTTTTTTTGCTTTTGTTATTCCCGTATTATTTATCAATTCCTGCATCTCTTTTTAGTTTGAATGTTCGAAAGTTCGATTGTTTGAAAGTTCATTGAAAATTTAATTAACCTTCAAATTTTCAAACATTAGAACTTTTTGACCTCGTTGAATAAAGTTCTAAACGCAAAAGTGAGTGACACAACTGAAGTTTAATAGCAGTACTTTAGTTGGTCCACAAAAAAATCATCAAGTGCAAAATTAAATTACTTTCTTCTACCAAATTCAATGGCAATATAACCGTTGAAGAAGAATTGTTTTTCAGGGTTATCGATCATGATAGGCATTTTTTGGGAATAGTATTCTGCATTTATACCCACTTCTAATGCTGAGAGAAATTCGTTATAGCGACCATAGTCGAAACGCATTGCAAGCCGTCCATAAGCACCCGGTACTATCTTGCCCTGGCCAAAACCTTTGGTAAAACCTGAAGCTCCCGTTATTGCATTTGGATCGAGAAATTCCGGCGCCGTTGAGTCATTATATTTTATATCCCGGGTAGTACCAGTAGTAGCATCTTTTACGTTAAGATAATAAGGCTTTAAATATCCGAGTGAAATGCCACCACCATAAATAGCTGATACAGCCACGCCATTTTTGTTGTTCTTACCGCCAATCAGGAACTGCTGACCTACGCCCCCTTTCAGGTAATAAAAATTATTTTTCTTCCCGAATATATAGGGATTTCCCACCAGTATAAATCCCCCGCCAATATCTTCACCGGTTGTAACTTTTTCTTCTTTGTGGTTTTTGCGCTCACCAAATTCTAACCACCAAATATTTGTTTTTTTAATGGTCCTGTATTTGCCGTGTTCATAAAAAACACCCCAGCCATCGGTATTTAATTTGAACCCAAAAGCAGATTGTTTTGCATAAACAAGTGAACCTTCCTCGTATTGTTTCATTAATTCATTAAGACGTTCTTTGCGCTCCTGTTTTTTCTCCTCCTTTGATTTGTTTTTGTCTGCAGGATTTGCCTGCCCGTAAGTAAGAATAGCAGTTGTACCGAGGAGAAGCAACAAAAATATTTTCTTCACTATGATGTAAATTTGTTGGTCGTAAATTTAGGCAAATTTAAAGCAATGACTTCTCAAATTATTTATAAAGGCGAGTTAAGAACCGAAGCAATGCATTTGCAAAGCGGGACAGTAATTGAAACGGATGCGCCAACGGATAACCAGGGCAAGGGTGAAAAGTTTTCTCCTTCTGATTTGCTGGCCACATCTCTTGGAAACTGCATGATGACGATCATGGGAATAAAGGCAAGAAACATGAATATTGATCTTAACCACACAAAAATTAATGTCAGTAAAATAATGAAAGCCGATCCCCGCCGGGTGGGTGAAATTGATGTTGAATTTCATTTTCCCGGTGGGTTGCAACTGAATGAAAAACAACAGGCCATTTTAGAAAACGCAGCACTAACTTGTCCTGTCGCGAAAAGTATTCATCCGGATATTATACTGGATGTAAAGTTTAACTGGAACAAGTGATTCATAAAAAATCGAGATCAGAAACTCAAATTTGAAATTTTATTCCTCATTGTAGATTTTCGGATTTCAAGCCCGGATTTTTTCTTTGTTACTTTCTTAAGACAAAAGAACGTAAAGAGCCATTTGTCCAAACCAAAAGAACTTATAACCTTACAGGTATATTGTGATCGTTCAGATAATTTTTTAAATCGGGAATGGCAATCTCTTTAAAATGAAAAATGCTTGCCGCCAAAGCCGCATCAGCATTGGCTTTCTCAAACACCTCTACAAAGTGCTGCATTGTTCCTCCTCCCCCACTCGCAATAACAGGAATAGATAACCGGGTCGATAAGGTTCTTGTAATATCCAATGCAAAACCTTGTTTTGTCCCATCGTGATTCATTGATGTAAGCAGTATTTCCCCGGCACCTAAATCAACAGCTCTTTTTGCCCAGCCTGCACATTCTGTATCTGTTTTTATTCGGCCACCATTTAAATAAACATACCATTCACCATCTTCTTCCTGTCTTGCATCAATTGCCAGCACGATACACTGGCTTCCAAATTCCTTCTCAAGCTCTCTTATCAATTCAGGTCGTTTGAAAGCAGCAGTGTTGACAGAAATTTTATCAGCACCGTTTTGCAATAGCAGACTTACATCTTCAACAGAAGAAATTCCACCACCAACTGTAAAAGGGATGTTGATGTGATGGGCAATGCGATTAACCAATTCACTTAATGTTTTTCTTTTTTCGACTGTGGCGGTAATATCGAGAAAGACTAATTCATCCGCGCCTTGTTGAGCGTACAGTGCACCGAGTTCAACAGGATCACCTGCATCACGAAGATTTATGAAGTTCGTTCCTTTTACAGTACGACCGTCTTTAATATCGAGACAGGGAATGATGCGTTTGGTTAGGCCATGCCCCCCCGCCCCTAAAGGGGGGCTTTGAAGAACTTCTCTATTACTGTTTTGCTTCATTACTAATTTTTTTGCATTCATGTTTATTGGTTGCATCGTTACTGAGTAGCGACAAAAGCGCTAAGTATGCTATGCATGGAAGCTTAATCATATTCTTCAGTTTGGCCGATAAAATTATTCTTCAACTTTTATACTCCCTTTAGGGCCGGGGAGCACTTATTGCCACTTTAATTCCTAATGTAATTAATATAGTACCTGTAATTCTTTCCTGCCATTGAATGAAAGCCGGAGATTGACGTAACCATTTTCCCACTTTACCAAACAGTAATGAGACAAAAACATTTACAAGTGTACCGCCGGCATTAAACCAGGTTCCCAGAAACAGAATTTGAATAGCTGCATTACCTCCGGCTATATTAATGAATTGAGGAAGAAAGGCAAGAAAAAATAAAGCCACTTTTGGATTCAATACATTTGTAAGTACACCTTGCCAAAAAATTTTTTTATAGGATAATTTTTTTATTGAAGTATTTATTTTTATAGAAAACTTTTTGCTTATAAGAGCACGAATCCCAAGATAAATAAGATAACCAGCACCCGCATATTTTATAATATCAAAAGCAAGAGCGGATCTTGCAATAATAGCCGATAATCCAACCATGGCTGCAAAGATGTGAACCATACATCCTGTCATTATTCCTAATGAAGAAAGAATACCGGCCTTACTGCCCTGTGATGTACTTCTTGCAGCTACATACAACATATCGTTACCCGGAGTAAGATTAAGCAACAGAGCAGTGAGTGCAAACATCCAAAAACTTTCTATTCCCATAAATCATTATTGAAGTTGCTTGTTGAATGATGATAATCCAGGTAAAGAGATTTTTCCCTCATAAATAGCTTTGCCAACAATTACCCCTTTGCAACCAATTTCTTTTAACTCCTCTAAATCTTTTATAGAGCTTACACCACCGCTGGCAATAAAATGTAATTCAGGAAACTTGCTGATAATATTTTTATATAAGCCAATTGAAGGACCTTCCAGTTTTCCATCTTTACTTACATCGGTGCAAAAGATTTGCTGCACTCCATGCTCAATATATTTTTGAATAAAATCGTAAATCCATATATCCGTTTTTTCAAGCCAGCCGCTTACCGCAATTTTTTCTTCTTTTACATCGGCGCCTAATAGAAATTTATCAGCACCAAATATCAATAGCCATTTTACAAACTCTTCTTCATTTTTCACTGCAAGGCTTCCAATTGTTGCTAACGCTGCTCCGGAATTAAAAACAATTTTTACATCTTCCTCTTTTTTTATTCCGCCCCCAAAATCAATAACAAGCGATGTTTTTGATGCAAGTATTTCCAGCACTTTCCAATTCTTTACTGCACCGGCTTTCGCTCCATCGAGGTCAACAAGATGTAATCGTTTCAAACCAGCATCTTCAAATTGTTTGGCAACTTCTAACGGATGTTCATTGTAAATTTTCTTTTGAGAATAATCTCCTTCGGTGAGGCGGACGCAATTTCCGTCAATGATATCAATTGCAGGAATGATGAACGCCCCCCCACCTCTAAAGGGGGGCTTTAAAACTTCTTGCGATTCGTTTTGCACTTTTAACATTTTAATTGTTTCCTGTATACTTTGTATAACTAATTATATTCTTTCAAAAACATCAACATTTGAAAACGAAGACCTTTAATTCCCAGGCTTTCAAGATATGTCTGCCTCTCAATATCATTCTTTTTTACGTCTTCAAGTCATAAATAGTTTCATCAATTTCTATTGCTAAGTTAATTTGATGCGCATAAAAAGCTAATACATAAATATGAGCAGGATGTTGTCTTCTAAATTTTATACCTAAATTATTTTGCCTTAAATAATTCGAACGTAAATTTTCTGCTTTAGTAGGATTTTCTTAACTCCCCGGCTTTTCTCAATATTAATGGATTAGCCTTATAAAACATATTGTCTTTCATACAGTCTTTTTCAAAGTCCCTTTAGGGATTTAGGGCAAAGTTTTTCAAGATTTCTTCACCCACTG
>DATBFI010000212.1:0-8588 GCA_036558585.1 Chitinophagaceae bacterium | reverse complement strand
ATACCTTAAAAAAAATAGATGATAACGGTAATGTACTCCTGCAATCAGCAGATTTTCGCATTTTATTTTCAAAGCCTTATAGCCCTTCTTATATTATTGATGAAGATGGACTCCTGTATTTGTATGATGCGAAAAGTGGCTGGCTGTTGTTTGATTACTATGGCACTTATAAGCAACATATCGATCTTTTAAACTGGAAAGATGTGCAGGTGACGCATGGTAATCTTTTGGGACGTGATTCTTCATTTTTTTATTCTTCCGGAATTAAATCTTTGGCCGACCTAAGGCTAAGCAGCGATATTAATTTTTCAAATGCAATAAAAATTCAGCGCTCACTAAATAACCTGATTGTGCTTGACCAAAGCGGATTATCTGTTTATCGCATCAAATAATAAACAGCAATGAAAGAATTTCTTCAATTTCAATTCCTGAATAATACAATACAAACATACATTGAGGTCTTTGCTACTATTTTTATAGCGTTGATCATTAAAAGGATTATTTCAAAGTATCTGGCCGTATTGCTATTCAGACTTTTTACAAAAGCCGGCAGGATCTTTCACAAACAGGCGTTTCTCGAATTGATTGTTGGCCCGCTTGAAACGTTCATTTTCTTTTTCATCGTTATTATTGCTCTTGATAAACTTCATCTTCCTGCTTTTTTAAATTTTACTATTTACCGTACCAATACCAGGCAAGTTTTGGATGGTATCGCCAATACAGCACTTATTATAGCTTTTATACGTCTTTGCCTGCGGCTTATAAAATTTTTTGCGTTAATACTCGAGGAAAAAAATACTACAAGTGATCAAAGCCACAGCCAGCTTGTTGTTTTTTTCGGGGATTTTTTTAAAGTGCTTCTTTATATAACAGGCATATTACTTATTCTCCGCTTTACATTCAGCTTCGATATTACTAAACTAATAACCGGGTTAAGTATTGTTGGTGCTGCTATTGCACTGGCTGCCAAAGAAAGTCTTGAAAATTTTATCGCGTCATTCATTATTTTTTTTGATAGGCCATTTATAACAGGCGATACAGTTAAAGTGCAGGGCTTTACGGGAACTGTAGAAAAAATAGGTTTACGCAGCACACGCATTCGTACTGATCAAAAAACTTATATCACCGTTCCCAACAAGCAAATGGTTGATACTATTCTTGATAACGTTTCTATGCGAACACAACGCCGGGCAGAGCTTAAACTCGAAATCGACCTTTCTGCCGGTACAGAACAGCTAAAGGAAATCATTCCGGGCATAAAAAATATCCTTCAAAAAAAGCACATAGAGAACCGGACTGTTTTTTTAAGCGATACGGGAAAAAATGCGCACATTATTACAGTTGAATACTTTACCAGCATGCAGCAAACCTTACAGGAATTTAATGCACAACGTGAAGAGGTAAATCTTGAAATTATGGAGCTGCTTAATAACAACAATGTAGATTGGGCGGCAGCAAGTACGGATATTGTGATAAAGCAAAAAGAATAATTAATGATCACGCCAATTAATGCAGGCTACAGTTTTCCATTCTTGATCTCCTCTACTACCGCAGGATCAAGCAGTGTTGTTGTATCTCCGATATTTTCCGTTTCGCCTTCAGCAATCTTTCTCAATATGCGCCGCATGATTTTCCCGCTTCTTGTTTTTGGCAGTCCACTTACGAACTGAATTTTATCCGGCTTTGCTATGGCGCCTATGATACGCGTTACTGTCTGCAGGATATCCTGTTTTGTTCTGTCTGCATCACCATGTATTTTATTTACGATTACATAAGCATAAATACCTTGTCCTTTTATAGCATGCGGATATCCAACCACCGCGCTCTCTACAACGCCGGCATGCATGTTAATGGCATTTTCTACCTCAGCCGTGCCAATGCGGTGACCACTTACGTTCACCACGTCATCAACCCTTCCCGTGATGCGATAATTCCCCTCTTTATCTTTCAATGCACCATCGCCGCTGAAATATAAATTTTCATAAGTGCTGAAATAATTTTTTTTGCAACGCTCATGATCGCCATAAGTTGTACGGATGATAGAAGGCCATGGGGCTTTGATACAAAGATTTCCTTTTATAATCCCATCTTCATAAGTTGTAACTTCTTTGCCATTCTCATCCACTATTACCGGTTGAATGCCTGGTAGCGGAAGCGTTGCCCAGCTTGGTCTTGATGGTGTTATTCCAGCAAGGTTCGAGATCAAAATTCCGCCTGTTTCTGTTTGCCACCAGGTATCTACAACCGGACATTTTTTCTTACCCACATTTTCATCGTACCAATGCCAGGCCTCCTCATTAATAGGTTCACCAACAGTGCCTAAAACTTTTAAGGATGAAAGGTCCTTTCCTTCCAGCGGTTGCAAACCGAAGCCCATTAAGCTTCTTATTGCAGTAGGTGCAGTATATAAAATATTTACTTTGTACTTATCAACAATATCCCAAAAACGACCGGCGTCAGGCCATGTGGGAATACCTTCAAATATCAATGAGGTTGCTCCGGCCCCCAGAGGGCCATAAACTATATAACTGTGACCGGTAATCCAGCCAATATCTGCCGTGCAAAAATGAATATCACCCTGCAGGTACTGAAACACGTTTACAAAAGTGTAAGTGGTAAAGATCATATAGCCGGCGCATGTGTGAACAACTCCTTTCGGTTTACCCGTCGAGCCTGAAGTGTATAAAATAAACAAAGGATCTTCTGCATCCATTTCCTCTGCCGGGCAATCGGTTAGTCCAAGTGTTTCAACTTTTTTTATTTCATCCTCCCACCATACATCTCTTCCTTTTATCATTGATACAGGTGTTCTTGTTCGCGTACAAACAATTACGCGTTTTACGGTCCTGTTGCCTATTAATGCATCATCGATCACACTTTTTAAAGGAATATCTTTTCCACCACGATAAGCACCATCGCATGTAACAACATATTCTGCCTGTGCATCATATAAACGATCGGCAATACTTTGCGCGCTAAAGCCCCCAAATACAACAGAATGTATCGCGCCAATTCTTGCGCATGCAAGCACAGCAATAGCAAGCTCCGGGATCATCCCCATATAAATACAAACGCGGTCGCCCTTCTTTACGCCATTATTTTTTAAGACATTTGCAAACTGGCAAACTTTGCTATAAAGATCCTTATAAGTGAGTATGCGGTGATGTTCTTCGGGATCGTTTGGCTCCCAGATTATGGCAGCAGCATTACCCATTGTTTCAAGATGCCTGTCCAAACAATTTTCTGTAATGTTAAGTTTTCCACCCCTGAACCATTCTATTCCCGGCTCAGTGAAATTCCACTCCAGCACTTTATTCCATCTGCGTTTCCATTGAAAATAGGTTGCAATATTTCCCCAGAACCCATCCGGGTTTTTTATGCTTTGCTGATATGCTTCGTGGTATTGTTCTAATGATTTAATCTGGTAAGGATATGCCATAGCAATCGGTGTTTTTTTGAAGACTTAAATTTAGTGCATCTGCTAATTAAGAACAATTTCAATTTTTAAAAATGCAAGCTTCGGCCACGGATATGAGTTATAACAGATATGCAAAAACCCGGGCACGGAGCTTATAACTTATAGCATGTAACTCGTAGCTTAGCTGATTTGATACTGTATATTTGTCGTTCTTATATTTGTGTATGACCATTCACCGGGAAGGATATCATTCTATCGGTATCGCTGCTTTAATATTTGGCTGTATAAATATTATTTCGTTTACATTTTTGAGCGGCACAGCCCCCATGGCCGCGTACGCGTTTTTTTTTATAACCCTGCTTTTTTTCATTTTCGTTGTTTCATTTTTCAGAATACCTAAACGCTCACATACAATAAATGATAACCAGGTAATAAGTCCCGCCGACGGAAAGGTAGTGGCCATTGAAGAAGTTCTTGATGGCGAATATTTTCATGACAAACGCATACAGGTGAGCATTTTTATGAGCCCTGCAAACGTACATGTGAACCGAAATCCTATAAGTGGTGTAGTACAATACAGCGAGTATCATAAGGGAAAATATCTTGTGGCATGGCATCCCAAATCATCAACAGAAAATGAAAGACACACTGTAGTCATCAAGAATGAAAAAGGCATTATATTGGTTAAACAAATTGCCGGAGCGGTGGCTAAAAGAATTTGTAATTATCTTATTCCGGGGGAAGAAGTGAAACAGGGCGAGGAACTTGGGTTTATAAAATTTGGCAGCCGTGTAGATGTGCTGCTGCCATTAAACGCTAAAATAAATGTACAGCTTAAACAAAATGTGAAAGGCGGCGTAACGGTGATCGCTAATCTTACTTCCGCTCTGTAGAATATAAAACTTTCAAAAAGTTGAAACAAAATTGAAGGGTCGATTGGGCAACGTAAAGATTTCGGGCTTCAACCAAAAATGAATGAAAAAACTTTTGCTTATAACTGGGTTTCTTATCCTTTTTGCTGCTGAAATATTACGGGTTTATTTTATTATGCCTTTTCCCGGCAGCCAACAAGCAAACACTATTAATATTGCTTATTTCATTGACAGAAATATATGGTTAATACGTTTGATTGCAATATTGTTGATCGCTGTTCCTCTATATGAAGTATTTACAAAAAGTAAATGGTGGTTAAAAATTTTACTGGGTTTTATTGTGATATTATATGCAGGAATATTTTTTCTTTTCAACTTTAAATTTCTTGCGGAAAAAATGTTCTATCAGCCAAAGCATAAAAATCTTGTAACTCTTGGTAATAATAAAGTTGATCTGGGCCAGCTTGTAGTTGGCGTTGCAGAAAACGGTGAGGCAAGAGCGTACCCTATTGAAATAATCGGTTATCATCACCAGGTGCAGGACACAATTGCAGGCAGACCTATTATTGTAACCTATTGCACCGTTTGTCGAACAGGCAGAATATACAGCCCGATGATAAACGGGAAAAAAGAAAATTTTCGTTTGGTGGGGATGGACCACTTCAATGCAATGTTTGAAGATAACACCACCAAAAGCTGGTGGATGCAGGCGACAGGCGAAGCAGTCGCAGGAAAGTTAAAAGGCTCAGCTTTAACAGAACTGCCTTCTCAACAAATGACCTTAGCCGCATGGCTGCGCAAATATCCGCAATCAAAAATATTGCAACCAGATTCTGTTTTTAACGATCACTATAAAGACCTTGAAGGCTTTGATAAAGGAACAATAGAAAGCAGTCTTGAAAAAAGAGATTCAGCATCCTGGCAAATGAAATCATGGGTGATCGGTGTAGCCACAACAGGTTATGCAAAAGCTTATGACTGGAACGAATTGGTAAATAAAAAAATGATCCAGGATTCACTTCCCAACCTGCCTGTTCTTATCTGGCTTGAGCAGGATACTGCTTCATTCCATGTATGGAGCAGGAACATAAATGGACAAGTATTACATTTCATCAAAGGCGCCAATAATGATTTGCTGGATGTAAATACACATTCTGTATGGAATGATGACGGTGTTTGTGTACAGGGCAATTTAACCGGTCAGCAATTAAGGCCTGTTCAGGCTTCACAGGAATTCTGGCATTCATGGCAAACCTTTCATCCGGGCACAAAATACTCACCTTAATTAAATCGGATATTAACCTGTAAAGCTTTCATATAAGCGCATCGATTTTCTTTGCAAGTTTATGGTCGCGTTCAGTAATTATATCTCCTGCATCGTGCGTGTTTAACCATATCTCAACTTTGTTCCATACATTGGTCCATACAGGGTGATGGTTCATTTTCTCTGCTTCAAGAGCAACTCTTGTCATAAAGGCAAACGCTTCAGAAAAATCTTTAAATTCAAATTTGCGATAGAGAGAGTTATTTTGTTCTGTCCAGTTACCCCCATCCGCTAAAGGGGAGTATTGAATTTTCGTGCCCCCATCCCCTAAAGGGAAGTATTGAATTTTCATAAAGTTATTTTTGAAGTGTAGGTTCAAAATTACTTCAAACCATTCTTAAGGCGCAATTAAAACACAAGATTGCCTCTATTCTTTATATTCTCATTGGTTAATTCTGTAACCAGCTGAACACTATTGATATTTTTTACGGATTGAATTAACTGGTGACAAATTTCATCTGTTATGCTATCCCCCTTAATTAACCATAAAAAATCCATATGTTTAAATTCGGGCAGCAAATATTCGCCATCGTACTGGTTATGATAAATATAATGATTGAGAAAACTGTTGTAAACAGAATGCTGATAAACGGGGAAAAAATAATGGCGACCTTTTTTTTGTATATGAATTTCTATATCAGGATTGAGCCTGAAGTTATAACCAAGAGTACTATTCAACTGCCAGCAAAACCGATAATTTTTTACAGAAACTATAATACCAAGCAAACGTGTATCTATAAAAAAATCTTCCGTGAGCTCATCTATGTTTAATCTTAGTTTCATGTTCAAAATTCTACAGCGAACTCTATTTCTCTTTCATTTCGTTTTACATGTAAAGTAGTTTTATCGCCTTTTTTAAAATGCTGTAATGCCTGCATATAAGTTTGCACGTCTACAAATTTATAATCACCCAATTGCGTTAACACATCGCCGGCTTGCAGCCCTATCTTTTCCGCGATCTTTCCTTTGCTTACCGCATCTATGCGCATACCCGTTCCGCTAAAAGCATAATCCGGCATTACACCCAATGTAACAGGAAGAAAAGCAGGACGCATTTCCTGGTCCCGTGTTTTTGTAAAGGCAAGTTTACCCTTATCGTTTGTTGCTTCAACGATATGATCTATATAATTTACAATTTCTACTTCGCCATTGTAATTTATTTTATCTGCATCATCTGTGGCTTTGTGATAATCACTATGACTATTTGTAAAAAAGAAAAGCACGGGAATATCTTTCCTGTAGAATGAAGTATGATCACTGGGCCCTGCGCCGCTGCTGTCCAATTTTACTACAAGATTTTTGTCGGTAGTATTAGTAAATATCTGTCCCCAAACAGGTGATGTACCATAACCACCAATCGTTAATTTTCTTGATGAATCATAGCGGCCTATCATGTCCATATTTATCATGTAGTTTGGAACGACATTAAGTGAAGGATTCTCTACCCAATATTTGGATCCAAAAAGACCTAGTTCCTCACCCGAAAATGCGATAAAAAGATAATTGTTGCTGTGTGCTTTTGATTTTTGCAGTATTCTGCCTAATTCAATCAAGGCCGCTGTACCACTTGCATTATCATCGGCGCCATTATGAATTTGTCCTTTCCCGTCAAGGCTGTTATCATCTTCACCGTAACCCAAATGATCATAATGCGCTCCAAAAATTACAGTGGTGGGTGCGTTGAAGTTTAGATAGCCTATCACATTTCTTGCTTTTCTTTTTTCGGTTGCAAGTGATACCTGCAATTTTATATCATAAGTATCGGTAGCATCAGAAAAAAAATTTTGTATTCCATCTTTTGTCAGATATACAACAGGTATCTCTGCAATACGTGTAGTGTCATTTTTATTGAACTGAATATTGTCAACAAGCTGGGAGCTGTTAAAAACGATTAATCCTGTACCGCCCTTTTCTGTTGCAAGTTTCGCCTCCTGCATTATCGCTCCGTTTATATCAAAGTGAGGATTATTGCGATTATCATCCAGCAAATATTTTACATCAAAAAACCATGGACCTCCTTTTTCTCTCAAGGCCATTGAGGCACTTCCTTCCGAGGATGCATTTGCAGAAAAACATAATGGGTAATAGTCTTTTTTTAGTTCGAGTTTTTTATCATTTACTGTAAAAACATTGCCGGTGTCTGAAAATTTTTTCCCTTCATTTATTTCAAACTCCTGTATATAACCATTGGTTCCCTTTGGTTGTAAGCCATCTTTTTGAAATTGGGCAGCGATGTATTGCATGGCCAATAGTTCCCCTGGCGTACCCGTTCGCCTGCCTTCGAGTTTATCACTGGCAAGATATTCTATATGTGTTTTAAAATTAGCAAGTGTTATTTTATCATTTTTTGCCTGTGCCTTGCGTTCTCTGCGGTTTTGTCCAAAAGTTAGTGCAGGAATTAATACAAGAATCAGTAAAAGGTTCTTCATATAATGGGTTTCATTTTTGTAAAAGTAATAAGTGCAATTATTTGCAGATTATTTCGTATAAAGTTTAAGTCGATTAATTTATTGTGATATTAATGTTTGTGCCGGGCTTTTTTTAATTTAATTTGCTTTTGATGATAGTATCTGCCTTTGCGGGCAGGCTCTTCAATCCAAGGAACTGAGCAAAATCACGTAGTAACATGTTTTTATTTTAACGATACCATTTTAAAATCTCATGCACTGATGAATGCTTATAAAAACGCTCATCGTGCTAAAGATAAGGAGATAAAATAATGCCAAACTAAAAGACACTCATGGATTGAAACATTCAAAAAGGCTTAAAATTATTTTATTGAAGGGTCTATGGTATCATACACAACCACTTTGCTCCAGAGATGCGAACAATCCTTAACGAAATTCAAATGAATAGGATCAACCTGGTAACTGTCCTGGTCTTCCTTATTTTCAAACAGGAGAAACCAGGAAACTGAATATGTATTTTCTATTACTGCCCGGTTCGTGGGGGCCGGTATGCCAATATGAAACTG